>NZ_JFHO01000045.1:0-26112 GCF_000724705.2 Acidiphilium sp. JA12-A1 | reverse complement strand
CGGCAAGGTGGCATCACCAAGGCGGGCAACGGCGCCGCCCGGCGGATGTTGATCGAGGCGGCCTGGAGTTACCGACATCCCGCCCGGGTCAGCCGGGAATTGCTGTTGCGCCAGGAAGGATTGCCCCGGCCGATCCGCGAGATCGCCTGGAAGGCGCAGTTGCGCCTCTGTCGGCGTTATCGCCGCCTGACCCATACCGGCAAGCAGGCCAATGTCGTCACCACCGCGATTGCCCGCGAGTTGGCCGGCTTTATCTGGGCCATCGCACGGAAGGCCGAAATCGCGGCCGGCTGAACAATCGGATATTCGAAGCATACCCGGGAGGTGCCCACACTGATCAAACCCATCTGCAGCCGGGCAAGGCTGGAGGCGCGGTCACGGCCGGAGAACCCTCGCAGCCACTATCAGCCGGGACTTTCCGACGCTGGTCCCTAGACCGAGGCAGCTCCACGACGCATCAGGTCCTGCGGTTCCAATCCGCGTATCAGAGGATGATCTACCGTCGTTTCGGGATTGCGCCTCCAGCCTTACCCAGTCGCAGTCAAACCGAACCGCTTGCTTGCTCATCAGCAAGCAGAAGAAATCTCTTGCCTGCAGCTTGAAATGGCGAACATGAGAGTGACCAATAGCGAATCGCGGCTACTGCTTCTCATTGATTCTACCCCATGGCAGCCCATGCCATTGTCGGTAGGTTCTGCCGACGGTGGAGATAGAAAGACTACGCGTTTTATCTCTGTCGCAAACCGAGCAGTCTTGTCGCCAGGCTTCCACGTCCGGAGGCGCGAAGCAGCATGCCCCGGGGTGCGATTGGACAACCCTCTTTTAGCCGTGACATATGATCGGCGATGCTCGGTGAGTCGGTGCCAAGTTTATATCTCTGGCACTACGGCTATTTGCACAACATATCTACTGCCGCGACACACCTGCCTGATAGGGCAGGTGATCGTTGAGGCCGTTCTTATCGGCTTCAATTTGTTTCTGCCAGCGACGGTCTGCATCGTGCTGGTTGTCCCGTCGTGATATCCGCGACGGCGCCGTCAACCTGGCGCTCTTGCTGTATCCACAGCAGTGCCGTGCTTTGCTCTATTGTCGGCATTTGTTCCTTTGGACCTTATTCTAAACCTTGGCACTTCATGCGAACGGCGCCAAAATATCCTGCGGTGCTTTGCCGCGCACTCTCAGCTAGACCTTGCACAGAGTTCCACCGCGATCCGGACGTCCCCGACTTCGATGGCGGCTTATCATTGTTTGATCTCGTCACAGAGCGACGCTCCAGGATTGTTTCCACCATTGAATTTTGTGATGTTAAGAACTCGCCCTATCTAGTTGACCGCGGTCAACAGCGATTATGCGGTGATCCTGATTGCCGACTCGATCAAGTGACGACGAATAATGAAACCGTGGCGCACCTCGTATTTAACTGATCCACTAGCTCCGGCAGATCCGACGCTCGCTCTACCAGACCAGCGCGAGGGAGTTGACCGCGGTCAACTTGGTGTCCCTCTGAGTATTCAAATGGTCTTCCTGTCCTGTAGCCGAATCTCGACGGCCGATCCGATCGATTGTGGCAATCTTGAATATAAAGATTGGTCAGTTTGCAGATGTTGACCGCGGTCAACAACGAGCGTCAACAAGATTGACGCGAAGCGTTGGAGCTACGCTGTTACAATGCAGGGTTCTTCCACTGTCGATCATATTCCGGTCGGTCTCGCCGCCGAAGGTTGCGTCTTTGCGCCAAGAATCGGGCTGAGAGCCGCCCGAAAATTTGAGCAGAGGGCAATCAGAAAAATCTCCCGCCAAGTGAAAAGTCAAATGCCTTGATACGAATTCATGTATCGCGCGCCAAGCCGAGAAAGCTAAGGTTGACCGCGGTCAACCCCATATAAGTCGTGCGCCTAAACGTCTTGTTTCGGCATCACGCCCGATAGTTGGACGTGCCGTTCAAAGCTCGACGTATGTTGACCGCGGTCAACTACGAGAAGCTCGGGCGGACGATCCCGACTTACTCTCCCTGCCAAATCGGGACGGGTGGTCCGTCTTCTATGCTACCTTCGACGGAGCGCCTCAACTTCAAGGCTCACAGCACCCCATCCAGCGGGTGCCCATCAAACAGGTCACCGAACTCCAGATACTCTCCGAGTACGTCATAGCTCTTGTGGCGGCCGAGCCGCTTCAGGCGGGCCGGATGGACGCCGCGCTCCATCCCGGTGGTGAGTGCGCCGCGCTTGAGGCTGTGCCCGCCCAGGTCACGCCGGCCGAACCCGGCCGCCATGGCCCGACGCTGGATGATCAAGGCCACGCTTTGCGGGGTGAGGGCCCGTTCACCGATGACCGGCCCCGGCGGCGCGGTCCGCTCGCGCCCCTTTCGGCCGGATGGCGGAGACCAGATCCGGCGGAACAATGGGCCCCGCTGCAGCCCCGCGGCGACCCGCCAGCGCTCAAGGGCATGCACCGGACAGAGTTCGGTATCGCCGTAGGGCAGGGCGACGGTGACCGCCTCGGCCTGGCTCCCTTTGGTCTGCGGCAGGGTCAGGCGGAGCCCCCGCTCTGACGGTGTCAGGTGCTCGATCCTGATGCCGGCGAGTTCCGAGCGCCGTAGCGCGCCGGCGAAGCCGACCAGGATCAGCGCGCGGTCGCGCAGGTCAGTCAGCTCGGTATCGCCGATCGGTGCCAGCAGCCGGCGGATCACCGTCGCTGTCGCCGCCACCTTCTTGCGCCGGATCTCGCCGCGGGAGGCAGCGTCACGCTGGATGCCCGCCATGGTCTCGGCGACGCAGGCATCATCGGTGGGCACCGGGCAGCCGGCGAGCCGGTGCAGGTAGCGGATCGCGGCGCGCCGGAGCTTCAGCGTTTCGGTCGAGACGCCGCGGCCGCGCTCATCGGCGAGGAACGCCGCGACATCCGCGCCGGAGGCGGGGAGGGGCGTCAGCCCGTGGTGGTCGCACCAGAGGCACCAGACGCGCACCGCGGCCCGGTAGGCGCGCCTGGTGTTGTCCGCCTTGGCCCGGCGGGCATAGGCGCTGGCGGCGCTGCGAGCGCCGGCGAGCGTGCCATCGGCCACCGGGACCGGCTCGTCCTCGATCTCGCTGAACCAGCGCCGGACCGCGTGCCCGTCGCCGGCGAGCGGGGGCGGGGAGGGCACCAGGCTGCCGGCCGATGGCGCGTCGGGGCGGTCTTGTGGTGCGAATGCGGTGTTTTCGGACACGCGGGGCCTCTCCTGAGCGCGAATCGGGCGGTTCTGCGCCCAGGATTCTATGATATTTATGTAGTAGCGACAACCAGACTTATCAGGAAAACAATTAAAAAATCCCGATCGCCCCCTGAAAAAGACGGTTATTTCGTGCTATATGGCATATGGAGCAAAATTACGGATCAAGATATTGATTTTCCGTTCGAGGAGTTTCGCAGCGTTCCGCCCAGCCCAGGCCCGATTCCTTTCCTCCATCAGGGGCCGGAGCAAAATTGGCGCGACTGCGGCGGTTCGGGGTTTTGCTCCACGGCCGCTCGTCGGGCCGGCCGGTCGAGACGATCGGCACGAGGTGGCCGGCGCGCAGCGCCTGCCAGGTCGGGTCGGTGACGGCGAGGTCGCGCATGGACGGCAGACGGGCGACCGTATCCACGAAATGCTTATGCACCCTCACCATCAGCCCGGTCGGCACGGCGGGGCCAAGGCACTTCATGGCTCCCCCTGAAACGCCGGCCCAGCAGCTTCTGATGATCGCCCTCGAGCGGGCGGCCGGCGCCTTTGCCCGGCTCGACCAGGCCCTCTCGATGCACCCGCTGCGCACCGCCTTCCTCTACCGGTTCCGCCTCGATGCGGTGCGCCGCCAGGCGATGGCGGACGGGCAGATGATCGAGCCGTGGCATCTCGCGGCCCTGCTCGAGGGGGTTCGGCTCCGCATGGACCCCTGGCTGAGTCTCGCCGAGCGGGGCGACATCTTCGATGCGGCCCGCCACGCGCTCTCGATGCACCAGTGGATCGTCGAGCCTGATTTTGATCAGGAGGGCGAGATCCAGCTGGCGATGAAGGCGATCGAGCGCGATGTCGCGCGCACCTCCCCGCTGCTCGGCGCGGCGCACGCGGCCCATGCCTGGCTGGCCGGGGGCGGGAGGCGGGCGCCGTTGCGGGGCGCACTGATCCGCGTCTGGCAGCAGAGCGGACTGCTGCACCTTCCGGTGCCGATCACCGGACCGCAGGCCCTCGGCGGCGACCTTCCCTTCGACCGGGAGAGCTGGATCCCGATTCTGCTCCATGCACTGGCGAACGAGGCCGCGGCCGCCCAGGACCTCCTCCGCGATCTCGAGCGGGCCTGGCAGGTTGCACGCGCTGCGATCGGCAAGCGGCGCAAGAACAGCCGGGCTGCCACGGCGGTCGATATCCTGGCGGCAACCCCGATCATCTCCGCGAAATCGCTCGCCGATCGGCTCGGCATGAATGTGGCGAACGCCCACGCCCTGCTCGGCGAGCTGCTCGAGGCCGGACTGGTCGTCGAGCTTTCGCGCCGCAGCAAGCGGCGGCTGTTCGGATTGTCGGGCATGGGCCGGATGCGTGACTACGTGGCGCCGCCACGCCGGCCGCAACCGGGGCGGGGAAGGGGACGGCCCCGGATCGAGCCCGAACTGCCGCTGCCTGCTCCACCCGCCGAGCTTCCGCCGGCGCCATCCGGTCGCGTCCTGCCCCGGCTCGCGTTCGACTTCAGCGATCTGGAAGAGGCCATGGCGGCAGCCGATGCCGCGATCCGCGAAACCAGGATCAGCCTCGATCGGATCCGTCAGGCCGGACGGCCGGAGACCGCCCCTCAATTCGACAGCGAAGATACGGCGTGAACGGGTTGAGCGATACCCGCAGGATGCGTCGCGCCCGGCGACCTGCCGTTTCCCCCTGCGCCGAAGTAAACCGAGAGGTGCTTCTTGCCGGCCGTTGACACTTGATATGACATTCAACCTGGAAGACGTTAGCATATCGCTGCTGCTTGGAGACAGGCTTCGCGCCTTACCTCATCGAGCCTGCCGAAAGTGACCATCAAGATATCGGCCAGACGTTGCCGTCGGTGAGCGTGACCGTACAATTTCGAAGTCACAAGGATGAAGCAAAATATGCCCGATCTTTCGGCCTTCCCAGTTACTCGGCGCTGGCCGCCGCAACATCCCGATCTGCTCCAGCTCTATTCGCTGCCGACGCCCAACGGGGTGAAGGTTTCGATCATGCTTGAGGAAATCGGCTTGCCTTACGAAGTTCATCTCGTCGACTTCAACAACAACGACCAGAAGACGGCGGAATTCTTGTCGCTCAATCCAAACGGAAGAATTCCGGCGATCCTCGATCCCAATGGACCTGACGGCAAGCCGATGCCGCTCTTCGAGTCCGGCGCAATTCTGCAATATCTCAGTGAAAAGACCGGTAAGCTTATCCCTATCGAGCCCTCACGCCGCTGGCAGACCATCCAATGGGTACACTTCCAAATGGGCGGGATCGGCCCGATGTTTGGGCAGCTGGGCTACTTCCACAAATTCGCGGGTCAGGAGATTGAAGACAAGCGGCCGCTCGAGCGCTATGTCAACGAGTCCAAGCGCCTGCTTGATGTCATCGAGCAACGTCTTGATGGCCGCCAATGGATCATGGACGACGAGTACACGATTGCCGACATCTCCATGCTCGGTTGGGTGCGCAATCTGATTGACTTCTATAGCGCCCGCGAGCTCGTCGAGTTCGATAGTCTGACGCACGTACCTCGCTGGCTGGAGCAGGGCCTGGCGCGCCCAGCCGTGCAACGCGGACTGAATATCCCGAAGCGGCTATGAGCTGAACACCCTGAGAGTGCTCATGACCGGCCCCCAGTGAGTCCATCCGGTGTGAACCGCCTGCCGGTACGGCGAGGAGGCGTGCATAAGAGCGCTGCTACGAGCTGATTCATGGTAAGGGGCGGCGGGCGGATGGAGATTATCACGGGGGTAGAGCGCCGGCGCCGCTGGCGGGATGAGGACAAGCTTCGGATTGTGGCGGAGGCTGAGGCGCCGGGTGCGGTGTTTGCGCTGGTTGCACGGCGGCACGAGATTTCGAGAGGGCAATTGTGGAAGTGGCGCGGTCAGGTTCGGCGTGGTGAGTTGGTGCCGGTGCCGATGGTACCGGAATTCATTCCAGTGCGGGTAATGGCGAGTGCGGCACTGTCGATGCCGCGGGCGGCAGGCAAGTCAGCTTCGGTGAACGACGCGAGCGTTGATCCGATGTCGCAGAGGCGAGCCACGCGATGCGATGCGAGCCGGATCGAGATCGTGCTGCAGGACGGGACGTGTGTTCGGGTTGATGATGGAGTTGGGGGTGCCGCCTTGCGTCGGGTGCTGACGGCGGTGCGGCGGTGATCCCGGTCTCGGCCGGTGTGCGGATCTGGCTGGCGTCGGGGCATACGGGGTCATCGACCGCCGAACGATAGGTGATCGCGACAAGAGCCCCGAAGCCGGTCGCACTCATCAGCCTCCGGCAAACCTGGTCTCTTCGCGCGATCTTCAGCATCTCGCGATGCAGGCGAGTGAACTCGTTCCATAACGCGGATCTCGCCTGCAGCATGGCGCCGATCACCATCTCGAGCATCGCATGGCCATCGGTGAGTTCGCGAACTCGCGGTTCAAAGCACCCGCGGCTGACTTCCCCGACCTTGAGACCAAAGCCTCTCAGGATGCCTCGGATGCTGAGCTCCACATCCAGCAGCTTGGCCTGCAGCAGCTTGCGGCCGACAAGCAGGGCCCGAACCTCCTGGCAGGCCGCTGACTTGGCATGAACCGGCCGATACCACCCCATGCGCAGCAACTGCGCGATGCCCCGCGCATCCTTCCGATCCGTCTTCACCGTCATCGCTGACAGCGCGGCCTTCACATGCCGCGTTTCCAGCAGCACCACCTCGAAGCCGGCATCCGCAAGCCCATCCCGTAGCCATTGCGATAGCGGGCCTGCTTCCATCCATGCCGATCCGGCTCACCGAAAAGCCAAGCCCAGCGATCAGGTTGCAAAGCGCTTCGGGTTCGCTCGCGACTTTCGTCTCACGGACAAGCTTCCCATTGGCGTCAACCACGCAAACGCTGCTCTCTTTCAGCGAAACGTCGATCCCAGCATAATACTCCACGGCTGTCCCCCGATGATGCTTGGGGCCGAACCATTCGGACCCCGTTCAACACACCATCACTCTGCGGGACAGCCACCTCTCCGCCTAGCGCCAGGTTCTCGGCCCATTACGGCATCTAGTTTGGAGAGTGAAATCGATGGTTGCCGCGTGTGAACGGGAATTGCCCACCGAAGGTGGTCCAACTTCCCTCAAACTTGCGGCTTGTGGCGCAACGCGGATTAGGTTGGCCGAGGGCTCAAGTATATCGAGCCATGCCACATCCTCTCCTGTCGCGCCACCAATCGCCGCCCGTGCGGCGTCCTGTCGGCAGCCTTGAATTAGCCCCGTTCGCTATTAAGATATATAGCGATAAGCTTTAATAAAAGACTGGGCTAATTAAAGGATCGCGGATGGCAGACGGAGAGAACCAAAGGCTCGGCGCATATGTCGAAACGAGCGCGGGAGGCGAGCGTGTGCGCGCCTATGTGCCTGCGCCGCTGCCGCCGAATCCGCCGCTCGAACTCGGGCGGTTCATGCAGGTCTATGAACGCGCCATTGCCGCGGTCGGGCGCCTGGACGGTGTGACGACTGTCTTGCCTTCAACGCCTTTGTTCCTCTACATGTACGTCCGCAAGGAAGCCCTGCTGTCCTCTCAGATCGAGGGGACGCAATCCTCGCTGTCGGACCTGCTGCTGTTCGAAAATCATGAAGCGCCGACCGTCGAACTCGACGACGTGACCGAGGTCTCGAACTACGTCGCGGCGATCGAGCATGGCGTCTCCCGGATGCGGGGCGGATTTCCCCTGTCGCTCCGGCTGATCCGCGAAATGCATGCCATCCTGCTCAAGTCGGGACGGGGCGCCGCGAAGCAACCGGGCGAGTTCCGCCGCTCGCAGAACTGGATCGGCGGAACCCGACCCGGCAACGCGCTGTTCGTACCGCCACCGCCGAATCGGCTGGACGAATGCCTCGCTGCGCTCGAGCGCTTCCTGCACAGCGAGGATGCGGCAATGCCCCCGCTCATCAGGGCGGGCCTGGCTCACGTCCAGTTTGAGACGATCCACCCTTTTCTCGACGGCAACGGGCGCCTGGGTCGGCTGCTCATCACGCTGATCGTGTGCGAGGCGGGGGTACTGCGCGAGCCGATCCTCTATCTCAGCCTGTTCCTGAAATCCCGACGCGACGACTATTACCGGCTCCTGCAGGAGGTCCGCCAGGCTGGGACCTGGGAGACCTGGATGGAGTTCTTCCTGACCGGCGTCGCGGAGACTGCGGAACAAGCCTCCGCGACGGCGCGCGATCTGATCGCCATGTTCGACGTCCATAGGCAGCAGATCGCTGGCCTCGGCCGTGCGGCCCCGTCGGCGCTCCGGGTCCACGATTTGATTCAAGCCAGCCCTATCGTCACCATCCAGACTGTCTCCGAGAAACTCGCCATATCATTTCCAACCGCCAGCACGGCATTGGAAAATCTCGCCAAGATCAACGTCGTGCGTGAGACCACGGGACGGCAGCGCGGCCGGATCTACGCCTATTCGGAGTACCTCGCCTTGCTCGATCACGGCACAGATCCACTTCCAGCCTGAAAAGGGGACTGTCCAGAATCTGGGTAAGCATCCGGTGAAACTTTCAATTACCCACAATTCCGGGGCCTCCTGAGTGGCCGGAATCTCAGCCATGCATCAGGTTGTTCCCGTTCCGTCAACATATATTCGCACCCCGAAAATCGAGAGAAAAATGCACGTTTAAGCACAAGCACAGATTATCCAAATAAAACAGCATGATAAGGGCGTTACAGCGCGGCTTAAAAGACGTCCAAGTACGCAAAATATGATCAAAATTGTGCAAAAATAGCCTAAAAATTGTGACTTTTGGGTGCTGCCCCCCTGAGAGACCGCTCGAACTCCAGAGTGCACATTTTTGACTCAAAAAATGATCAATTTTGGTGAAATTTTGCCGAAAAATCATGTCCTATGTGGGTTCCGGATGCAAGGTAATGATAACAAGACAGCAGCAGAACTACCGCACTAAACTAGACGCAGTAACGGGGGTATAGAGCGGTAAGGAAAGGTGTCGGGAAGCGGGGTGATAGGGGGTGAAAAATATGGGGTAAGTGAGTGGTGTTCGGTCGTGGTTGAAAACGCAGTTTGAAACGGTGGTAGGGCGCGGATGGCGGGGAAGCGGGAAGGGACGGTGGGTAGAAAGGAAGACCCATATGGCACGACGGAGAGCGCCGGCGATCCCGGACGAATTGCTGGACCAGCTTCTGGCTGGGGGAGACGCGGCGGCAGCGCTGAATTCCGGGGATCTGGTGAACGCGCTGAAGAAGGCTCTGGCGGAGCGGGCCCTGAGCGCGGCAGAGGTCGCGTCGCGGAAGATGTGGAAATTGCTCTGGGCGACGTCTCCGGTTTGGGGAAGATGACGAGGTCAGGCGACGAGATCAAGATGCATTGAGGCGGGAGGCTCTCCGAGGCTCTGCCACCCGTCGACTTTGCGCATGGTGATCTGGCCGGAGGCAAGCAATGACCAGAACAACATGGCTGCGGTCTCGGCCGAAGGCAGGACGGTCTGGGTTTTGATCCTGCGCTTGAACTCCTCATGCAGGCGTTCGATGGCATTCGTGGTTCTGGCGGATTTCCACTGACTTTGAGGCAATCGTGTGAAGGTGAACAGCCGATCGCCGGCTTCTTCGAGGCTGTCGGCCACGCCACGGCATTTCAGCCGCCATTTGACCAGGAACAGCCGGCGCCGGCGCATCACCTCGGCACTGGTTTCGGCGTAGATCATGTCATTGTAGTCGGCCGTGATCTCCTCGTGCAGCGCCTCCGGCGCGTGCGCGAGCAGATTTCGATGCTTGTGCACCGTGCAGCGCTGCGTCGGCACCTCCGGCCACAGGCATGCCAGGGCGCGTTCGAGGCCGGCACCGCCATCGATCAGCAGCAATTCCGGTGTGCGCAGGCCGCGGGCGATCAGATCATCGAGCACGGCGCGCCAGGCGGCCTCGCTTTCGCCTCCCATGTTCTTCACCGCCAGCAGCAGCTTCTGCCCGTCGCGACGGACACCGAGAACGACCAGCAGCGAGATATTGGTCGCTTTCCGGTCGAGTCCGTGGGGTTCATGACGGCGGCTGGCCTGGTGCACCAACTGATGGAGGCACGGGACGAGCGCCGTTTGCTGAGACTGCAGGCGCAGCTTGCCAGTCTCAAACTCCTGATCATCGATGAACTGGGTTACGTGCCGTTGTCGCAGACCGGTGCAGAATTGCTGTTCGAGGTATTCAGCCAGCGGCACGAGCGCGGCTCGACCATCGTCACCTCGAACCTGCCCTTCGAGGATTGGACGAGCGTCTTTGGCGCCGAACGGCTGGCCGGTGCGCTGCTCGACCGTCTCACGCACCACGTCCAGATCCTGGAGATGAACGGCGAAAGCTACCGCCTGAAGCAATCCCGCGCCCGGCGCCCGAAGGGTATCGAAAAGGCCGGTGACGACCCGCCTCATGATCCTGAGACCGGCGAAATCAACGACAGCTGATACCACCGCCAAGCAGGCTGCGGATATGAGAACGGCCCCTGCAGGGGCCGTTCTCATATCCGTCACGTCACAATCCAGTGGCTGGTTTTTACGCCGCCACGCCGGCCTGGTTTTGATCCGCCGTTGACAGATCTCGCCGATTATCTCGGCCTGACCATCGAAACCGTCTCCCGCCAGCTCTATTCCCTACGCAAACAGGGCGTGATTACGGTAACCAAAAATTACAATATCTTGGTGATCAAGTCTCGCGCATTGGCCAAAATAAGTCAAGACAGCGTCTGAATTCAGCCTGTCGCTATTCCAGTATGTCTCCGCCAGCCAACGAACCAGCACACCAATTATACCCAGTCGATAGTTTCGCCGGATAGATACCGCGCCATTCAGCATTGATTTGGTATAAGTCTAAGTTGGTGCGGGGACTAACTCGCGGTTGCGGTCGCGAATACCTCTCATGGGCCATGAGTGCCCTTCAATCCCCATCCGCCACGCAGAGCCTGCGCGGTGCCGCAGCGGACTTGCTGCGCGACCTGCCATCGGACGCGGCTTTCGCGCTGCGCACGTCGGCAGCGTCGTTGCTGGCACTCTATCTCGCCATGTCGCTGCATCTCGACACGCCGAGATGGGCGGCGTGGACGGTGCTGACCGTGAGTGTTCCCTCGCTCGACCATGCCTTCGTCAAATCGTTCTACCGCATGATCGGCACGATCATGGGGGCGGCGGCCGGCATCGTCATCGTCGCGCTGTTCGCGCAGAGGCCGCTGGCTTTCGATCTTGCGATGGCTTTGTGGGCGGGGGCGTGCGCCTTCGTCGGCACCAGGGTCCGCCAGTATCAGACTTATGCGCTCGCGCTGACCTGGCTGACTACGGGGATCGTGTCCTATGGCAGTGTGGCGGATCCGAATGGCGCGTTTATCGTCGCGGCGAACCGCACGGCTGAGGTCGCACTCGGCATTCTCTGCGCTGGCGGTGCGGCGATCTTGTTCGATGGGCACCGGGCGGCGACGCTCGTTCATGCCGCCTCGCCAGTGCCGGGCCAGGCCAGGCGCAACGGCGTACGGGCGGCTCTTGCCGTTATGCTGGCCAGCATGTTCTGGTATGTGTCGCAGTGGCAGGATGGGCCGTTCTTCGTTTTGATGTCCGGCGCCGCGGCGCTGCTCTTCGCGGCGCATCCATCGAAAGTCACGGCGACGCTCGGCATGTTGCGCGGGTTTCTGCTGGGGACGCTACTGGGCCTGTTCGTCCGGTTCGCGCTGTTCACACGCAGCGCGAGCTTCGGCGAGGAGGCGCTCGTGCTGCTGCCCTTCCTGATGCTCGGCGGGATCGGCCTTGCCGATTCCCGGACCCAGAGCTCGGCGACCGGCTACAACCTCGCCTTCATTCTCGCGGTCGATCCAGCCAATACGCTGTCATTCGATCTCGGAGCCGCGCTCAATGAGGCGATGGCGATGATTTTCGGTGTGCTCGTCTCAATCGGCGCCTTTCTCGTCCTCGTGCCGATCCGTGACCTGCTGCACCGGGATGGTGCCTGAGATGATGCCCGTGCTTGCCGAAATGTCGATGTTCGGGATCGGGATCGAGCCGGCGGTGCCGATGCTGCTGCTCGCGGTATTGCTAACCGACATCCTCCGCCGGGGGCTGACCCGCCTGCGGATCGACCGGGCGGTGTGGAACTGGCCGCTGTTCATGCTTTCCATCTATGTCTGCACTGCCGCTGCACTCATCCTCGGGATGCGGCAGCTGTGATTTCCGGAGACGACATGCTCGAAACCATCCAGGGGCGGACCTTGCCACGCCCGACCTCGCCCGCGGCGGCGCCGGCGCGGCGTTATCGGCCGATCTTTTCCGGCCTCGCGACGATCATCGTCGTTGCAGCGGCGCTCTGGCTCGGCTTTGCCGCCTGGCATCGCTACGACGCCACGCCCTGGACGCGGGATGCGCGAGTCCGCGCCTTCGCCGTGACGGTGGCGCCGGAGATTTCGGGCCGGATCGTCGCGATTGCGGTTCACGACAATGAGTTTGTGCGCAAGGGGCAGGTCCTGTTCAGGATTGAGCCGGCGGATTTCGCCAACCGGCTCGCGGTGGCGAGGGCGACGCTCGCCGCCGATCGGGCGATCGCGGGGATGAAGGCGGCGGATGCAGCGCGGCGCGCGCGGCTGCCCTCGATCGCGGTTTCGGCGGAGACGCGGGACAATGCTGCCGCCGCCGCACAAGCCGCCGCCGCCCGCGTGCAGGCGGACGAGGCGAGTGTTGCGCAGGCCGCGCTCGATCTAGCGCGCACGGTGGTCCGCGCGCCGGTGAGCGGCACGATCACCAATCTCACCGCCCATGAAGGCGATTATGCCCATGCCGGCAGCGGCGTGATCACGATGGTCGATACCAGAGAACTCTGGGTGACCGCGTATTTCGAGGAGACTGAGCTTGACCAGATCAGGCCGGGTGAGCCGGCCCGGATCGAACTGATGTCCGACCCCGGCCGGGTGCTGGATGGCCATGTGCAGGGGATCGGACGCGGGATTGCAGATGCCAACATGCAGGATGCACGCAGCGGTCTGCCGCGCGTCGATCCGGTGTATTCATGGGTGCGGCTGTCGCAGCGGATTCCGGTTCATGTGACGCTCGACCATGTGCCGCCGAGCATGTTCCTCGCCGCCGGCATGACCGCGACGGTGCGCATCGTCGCCCCGGCGGCGCGCGGGCGCTGAACGAGGCGGCGCTATTCTGCGGCGCGCGGCAGATCCCGCATGAGCCAGCCGCCGGATGCGGCGACGAGGACGGCGGAGATCCAGAGTGCCGGAAGGGTTGCGTGGGCGAACTGCGCGATGAGGCGGAGCGCGACGGCGCCGAGCACGTAGCCGGTGTCGCGCCAGTAGCGGTAGGTGCCGAGCGCCTTGCCACGGATCAGCGGTGCCGCCTGGTCCGACATCGCAGCGATGAGGTTCGGGTATAGGAGCGCCATGCCGAGGCCCATGACGATTGCCCCCGGCAGCCAGAGCGACACATCGCGCCCGGCCGCCGTGATCGCGATGCCGGCGGCAAGGAGGAAAAACCCGACGATCACCGGGGCGCGGCGGCCGACCCGGTCGCCCAGATGGCCGGTCCAGAGCTGCGAGACGCCCCAGACCATGGCGTAGGTCCCAGTCAGCCAGCCGATTTCCACCAGCTTTGCTGTGGAGCTTTCAGCAAAAAGCCCTTGCCATGAGCCGATCCACATATGGGTCAGAGCCCAAAATGGACATGATGTGCCAAGGTTGATCGACAATTCATCCGCGATCATGCGCTGAACGCGACGCCTTTGGTTTGGTAGAGTTGCCGGAGCAGGCGGAGGATCAGGTCGACCTCCGATGAGGGGTCGTGCCGGCGGGTGCTCATGATGATCGGCGAGACGGCGGCCGGGGCGTCCAGCGGACGATAGGCCACGTTGTCGCGTCGCAGGTGCTGCACGCAGGCAGGCACGATGCAGATCCCGCTCTCCGCCGCGACGAGGCCGAGCGCTGTCTGCAATTCGCGAACCTCGTGCAAGGCGGCGGGGCGCAGCCCGGCATCGCGGAACAGGGCGAGAACCTGGTCGGCATAGCTCGGCCGCGGCGCCTTGGGATAGACGATCAGAGGCTCGGCTTGCAATTGCGCGAGGGTGAGGGCGGTGGAGCCGCGGCTGAGCGGGCCCGAGCGCGGCACCGCGACGATGAGGTTTTCGTTGCGCAGCAACCGGCGTTCGAGCGCGGGATCCTCGAACGGGATGCGGCCGAAGCCGACATCGATCCGGCCTTCGCGGAGCGCTTCCATCTGTTCGAGCGAGGTGAGTTCCTGCAGCGTCAGCACCACGCCGGGCCGCGCCTCGCGGAAGCGGCGGATGACTTCCGGCAGGTAGCCATAGAGCGTCGAGGCGACGAAGCCAACGCGCAGGTGGCGCCGCTCGGTCTCGGCGAGGCGCTGCGCCATGCTGCGGATGCCGTCGATCCGTTCGAGCACGTCGACAGCCTGGTCGAACACCAGCTTGCCGGCCTCGGTGAGGCGGATCGGCCGGCTGCCGCGCTCGATCAGCGCGATGCCGAGCTCGTCCTCGAATTGCTGGATCTGCCGGCTCAGCGGCGGCTGGGCGATGTTCAGCCGCGCGGCGGCGCGGGTGAAGTTCCGCTCGCGTGCGACTTCCACGAAATAGCGCAGCTGCCGCATCTCCATCGATACCTCCAAGGTATTGAAGCGACCAATTCAGTCTTGGACGCCATAGTTAAGGCGGGTCTACGCCTTTGCTCAACAGAAAACTGACCTGCCGGGTATCGCCACAACGATCCGGGCGCCGGCTGTAGCGAGGGACTGGAAATGCACGACAGAGTGATGCGCGCGATCGAGACAGCGCTCGATGACCGGCCGACGGACGGAGTGTTCAGGGTCAGCCGCGACATCTTCACCGACCCCGAGATCTTCGAGCTGGAGATGAAGCACATCTTCGAGGGCAACTGGATCTATCTTGCCCATGAAAGCCAGATCCCGCAGCCGAACGACTATCTGACGCTGCATATGGGCCGCACACCGGTCGTCATCACGCGGGACCGCAAGGGCGAACTGCGCGCCTTCATCAATGCGTGCAGCCATCGCGGCGCGATGCTCTGCCGGCACAAGCGGGCCAGCAAATCGACCTTCACCTGCCCGTTCCATGGCTGGACCTTCAGCAATACCGGCCGTCTGCTCAAGGTGAAGGACCCCGAGAACGCCGGCTATCCCGAAGGCTTCAACGCCGAAGGCTCGCACGATCTCACCCCGGTGGCGCGGTTCGAGTCCTATCGCGGTTTCCTGTTCGGCAGCCTGAACCCGGATGTGCAACCGCTGGCCGCGCATCTCGGCGATGCGGCGCGGATGATCGACCTGATCGTCGACCAGTCGCCGCAGGGGCTGGAAGTGCTGCGCGGCAGCTCGACCTATGTCTATGACGGCAACTGGAAGCTCCAGACCGAGAACGGTGCGGATGGTTATCATGTCAGCGCCGTGCACTGGAACTATGCCGCCACCACCAGCCGGCGGAAGACCGAGGCGCGGGTGGACAATGTGCGGGCGATGAGCGCCGGCGGCTGGGCGCGCCAGGGTGGCGGGTTCTACTCGTTCGAGAACGGCCATCTGCTGCTGTGGTCGCAATGGGAAAACCCCGAGGACCGGCCGAACTGGGACCGGCGCGAGGAACTGACCGAAAGCGTCGGCGCGGCGCGGGCCGAGTGGATGGTGCAGCGTTCGCGCAATCTCTGCCTATATCCGAACGTCTATCTGATGGACCAGTTCGGCTCGCAGATCCGCCAGTTCCGGCCGCTCTCGGTCGATCGCACCGAGGTGACGATCTACTGCATCGCCCCGGTAGGCGAGGCGCCGGAGGCGCGGGCGCGGCGGATTCGTCAATACGAGGATTTCTTCAACGCGAGCGGGATGGCGACACCCGACGATCTCGAGGAGTTCCGCTCCTGCCAGATGGCCTATCAGGGCCGCGCCGCGCGATGGAACGACATGTCGCGCGGGGCGGCGCACTGGATCGAGGGGCCGGACGAGGCGGCGCGGGCGATCGGCATCGCGCCGCTTCTGAGCGGGCGGCGCACCGAGGATGAAGGCCTGTTCGTGATCCAGCACGCCTTCTGGCGGGATGCGATGCGCCGCGCCCTCGGGCGGGAAGCAGCACCCGGAGACGCGTCATGAGCCTCTGTCTCGACAGCGACGCTGCGCTGCATCAGCGGATTGCCGATTTCCTGCATCACGAGGCGCGCTGCCTCGATGACCGGAAGTGGGACGCCTGGCTCGCCTGCTACGCGCCGGATGCGGAGTTCTGGATGCCCGCCTGGGACGATGACGACCGGCTGATCGAGGATCCGCAGACCGAGATCTCGCTGATCTGGTACGGCGACCGCGCCGGGCTGGAGGACCGGGTGTTCCGCATCCGCACCGACCGCTCCAGCGCGACCAGCCTGCCTGAGCCGCGCACCTCGCACAATATCAGCAATGTCGAGCTGATCGCGCGCCAGGGCGACATCGCCGAGATCCGGTTCAACTGGCTGACGCTGAGTTATCGTTACCGGACCACCGACCTTTATTTCGGCACCTCGTTCTACACGCTCGACCTCGCCGGCACGGCGCCGCTGATTCGGCGCAAGCGTGTCGTGCTCAAGAACGACTGCATCCATCAGGTCGTCGACATCTATCACATCTGACCCGGAGCCCATGCCATGACCGCGAGGATCGCGCTGAATTTCGAGGACGGCGTCACCCGGTTCGTCGATTGCCGGGCCGGCGAGACCGTGGCCGATGCCGCCTATCGCGAGGGGATCAACATTCCGCTCGACTGCCGCGACGGCGCCTGCGGCACCTGCAAGTGCCGGGTGCAGTCCGGCGCGTTCGACGCCGGATCGTATATCGAGGAGGCGCTCGATGCCGAGGCGGCGGCGGCGGGCTTCGCGCTCGCCTGCCAGATGCAGCCGCGCTCGGATCTCGCGATCGACATTTTCGCCACCAGCGCGGCCTGCCGCACGGCGCCGCAGACGATCGAGGCAACGCTTTCCGCCGTCGAGCTGCTATCACCGACGGCGATCGGCTTCAGCGTCGAGACCGCGGCACCGCTCGGCTTCCTGCCGGGACAATATGTCAATGTCGGGATTCCCGGCACCGCGGAAACCCGCGCCTATTCCTTTGCCTCGGCGCCGGGGCGCACGCGGGCGACGTTCCTTGTCCGTAACATTCAGGAGGGGCGGATGAGCTTGTTCCTGCGCGGGGCGACGCCGGGTGTGCGGCTGTCGCTCACCGGGCCATCCGGCAGTTTCTACCTCCGCGATGTCTCCCGGCCACTGCTGTTCCTCGCCGGCGGCACCGGCCTTGCGCCGTTTCTCGCCATGCTGGAGCAGCTCGCCGGCGAGGGGTGCGCGCAGCCGGTCCGCCTCGTCTATGGGGTGACCCGCGACGAGGATCTGGTCGGCTGCGACCGGCTCGATGCGCTTGCCGCCCGCTTGCCGGGCTTTTGCTACCGCACCGTGGTCGCCGCCGAGGCAAGCGCGCATCCGCGGCGCGGCTATGTCACCGGACATGTC
Source organism: Acidiphilium sp. JA12-A1 (assembly GCF_000724705.2). NCBI lineage: Bacteria > Pseudomonadati > Pseudomonadota > Alphaproteobacteria > Acetobacterales > Acidocellaceae > Acidiphilium > Acidiphilium sp. JA12-A1. The sequence continues at coordinate 8,429 of NZ_JFHO01000045.1, read as the reverse complement.
GAGCCCGACTGGCTCAATGGCGGCGATGTTGATGTCTATCTCTGCGGGCCGCCGCCGATGGTCGATGCCGTGCGCGGCTGGCTCGGCGGTGCCGGGGTGGCTCCCGCCGCCTTCCATTACGAGAAATTCGCGCCAGCAATCGCGCCGCGGGTGGCGGCCTGAGATGGACGGCTTGGTGCATCCGGGCCGCTTTGCCGGCAAGGTCGCGGTGGTGACCGGGGCGGCGCAGGGGATTGGCCGCGCGGTGGCGCTGCGGCTGGCCGCCGAGGGGGCGGCGCTCGCGCTGATCGATCGCGCGGCGCTGGTCGATCAGGTGCGCGACGAGGTGGAGGGCGCCGCCGGGGCCATCGCGCTGCATGAGGATCTGGAGACCTGGGAGGGCGCCGAGGCGGCGATGGCCGGCGCGCTCGCGCGATTCGGGCGGATCGACGTGCTGGTCAACAATGTCGGCGGCACGATCTGGGCGATGCCCTATGAGCGCTACGACGCGCCGCGCATCGAGGCGGAAATCCGCCGCTCGCTGTTTCCCACGCTCTGGTGCTGTCGCGCGGCGCTGCCGGCGATGCTCGCCGCACGGCAGGGGGCGATCGTCAACGTGTCGTCGGTGGCGACGCGGGGCATCAACCGGGTGCCCTATGCCGCGGCGAAGGGCGGGGTGAACGCCATCACCACGTCGCTCGCCTTCGAATGCGCCGAGCGCGGGGTGCGGGTCAACGCGGTCGCACCGGGCGGGACCGAGGCGCCGCCGCGCCTCGTGCCGCGCAACCCGGCCGAGCCCGCGCCGTCCAGCGCCGAGAGCCGTTTCTGGTGGGACCAGGTGGTCGAGCAGACCCGCGCGACGAGCCTGATGCACCGCTACGGCACGGCCGATGAGCAGGCCGCGGCGATCCTGTTCCTCGCCTCCGACGAGGCGTCCTACATCACCGGCGTCACGCTTCCCGTCGCCGGTGGCGATCCAGGCTGAACCGAAGGCGGCCGGCAGGTGCCGGGACCGTCGCAACGCCGGAGCGATCCGGCACAGGAGGAAACGATGACCACTTCCCTTATGCAAACCCCCCATGTGACCGAGTTGCTGGCCCGCGCTTCCGGCCTTGACCAGCCGGGCGGCGATGCGCGGCTGAAGCGCATCGTCGGGCGGATCGTCGCCGACATCTGCCGCACGGTCGAAGAGTTCGACGTGAGCCCCAGCGAGTTCTGGACCGCGGTGGGGTATCTCACCCGGCTCGGCCAGGCGAACGAGGGCGGGCTGCTGGTGGCCGGCCTCGGCATCGAGCATTTTCTCGACCTCGTGCTGGACGCGCGCGAGCAGGCGGCGGGGCTTGCCGGCGGGACGCCGCGCACGATCGAGGGGCCGCTCTGGGTTCCAGGCGCGCCGCTCTGCAAGGGCGAGGCGCGGCTCGACCAGGACCCGGAAGCCGGCGAGGCGCTGTTCATGGAAGGCCAGGTGAGGGATATCGAGGGGCGGCCGGTTGCCGGCGCCATCGTCGATGTCTGGCACGCCAACACCAAGGGCGGCTACTCGCATTTCGACCCCTCGCAGAGCCGCTACAACCTGCGCCGGCGGATCGAGACCGACGCCGAGGGCCGCTATCGCTTCCGCTCGATCCTGCCGGCCGGCTATGGCTGCCCGCCGGAGGGGCCGACGCAACAGCTGCTCGACCGGATGGGCCGCCACGGCCGGCGGCCGGCGCATATCCATTTCTTCGTCACCGCGCCGGGCTTCCGCAAGCTGACCACGCAGATCAACATCGAGGGCGACGAATACCTGCATGACGATTTCGCCTTCGCCACCCGCGACGGGCTGATCCCGCCGGTCGTGCATCATGACGATCCGGCCGAGATCAACGCGCGCGGCCTCAACGAGCCCTTCGCGACCATCGCCTTCGACTTCGTGCTGAACCGCGAGGCGGCGGATCTGCCCGGCGTCGAGGTTGCGCGCGCCCACGCCGAAGCGGCCTGACCCACAAGGGTGCCGCCGGCTTGCGGCGGCGCCCGCTCAGCCTGGAGTTTCCATGCCCGATTCAATTCCCTTCGACGTTGCCGCGCGGGATGTGGCGATCCGCGCCATCGGCGCTACGATCGTCGATGTTCCGACCGTCCGCCGGCACAAGCTGGCGCAGACCGCGGTTTCGGCGCAGAGCTACGTGATCGTCCGTGTGCGGCTGGCCAATGGCGCGGAGGGGATCGGCGAGGCCGCGACCCTTGGCGGGCCGCGCTGGAGCGAGGAGAGCGTGGAGGCGATGAAGGCGAATATCGATGCCTATCTCGCCCCGGCGCTGCTCGGCCATCCGGCCGACCGGATCGCGCAGGCGCGCTGCCGGCTCGACGCGGCGGCGAAGCGCAACAACGCCGCCAAGGCGGCCATCGAAGCCGCGCTGTTCGATGCGCTGGGACAGACGCTTGGCGTTCCCGTCGCGGTGCTGCTCGGCGGCATCGTGCGCGACCGTTTCCCGGTATTGTGGACGCTCGCCTCCGGCGATGCGGGCCAGGAGATCGAGGAGGCGGAGCAGAAGCTCGAAGCCCGCGAGCATCGTGTTTTCAAGGTGAAGCTAGGCGCGCAGGCGCCGGAGGCGGATCTCGCGCGGATGCAGCGGATTGCCGCGGCGCTCGACGGGCGGGCCGAGCTGATCGCCGATATCAACCAGGCCTGGGACGAGACGATGGCGCGGCGCTGGCTGCCGGCGCTGCACGCGCTCGGCCTGCGGCTTGCCGAACAGCCGCTGCCGGCCTGGAACCTCGCCGGCATGGCGCGGCTGCGCGGGCAGGGTGGCATGCCGCCGCTGCTCGCCGATGAGAGCGTGTTCGACCCGCACGACATGCTGGCGGTGGCCCAGGCCGGGGCTGCGGATGCGGTCTCGCTCAAGCTGGTCAAGCATGGCGGGCTGCTCGGGTTGCAGCGCGTCGCTGCCGTGGCCGACGCTGCGGGGATCGGGCTTTACGGCGGTTGCCTGCTCGAAAGCTCGGTGGGGGCGGCGGCGCATCTGCACGCCTTTGCCGCACTTCCCGTGCTGGAATGGGGCTGCGAGCATTTCGGCCCCCGCATCCTCACGAACGATCTTGCCGAAGCCCCGCTGCGCTATGAGGATTTCCATGTTCTGCTGCCGCCCGGACCCGGCCTCGGCGTCCGGCTCGACGAGGCGGCGTTCGCCCGCTTTGCCCGCACCTGATCAGGAGACAGACCGATGCTCTATCATGTCCGCATGGACGTCCACCCGCCGCGCGACCTGCCGCAGGCCGAGTTCGACCGCCTGAAGGCCGCCGAGAAGGCGCGCGCCATCGAGCTTCAGCGCGATGGCGTATGGCGGCATCTCTGGCGCATCGCCGGCGCTTACGCCAATTTTTCGATCTTCGACGTGCCGGATCACGACACGCTGCACGACATTCTCAGCACCCTGCCGCTGTTTCCGTTCATGACGATCGAGGTGATGCCGCTGGCGCGGCATCCTTCAGCGATCGGCTGATGGCCGCAGCCGGAGGGCAACGCTGACATGTTCACGATTGTCGACGACATCGCCATCCACGCCCGGATCGACGGCGCAGCGGATGCCCCCGCGCTCGTCCTGCTCCATTCTCTCGGCACTAGCGCCGCAGTCTGGGAGCTGCAGGTCGAATGCCTGCGGCAGCACTTCCGCGTCATCTGCCCGGATCTTCGCGGGCACGGCCTGACCGAGGCGACGCCGGGCGATTACACCATCGCCGGCCTAGCCGGCGATGTCACCGGACTGCTCGATCGGCTTGGTATCGCCCGCGCCCATCTCGGAGGGCTGTCGATCGGCGGCATGGTCGCCCAGCATCTCGCCACAGCGACGCCTGAGCGCTTCGCCTCGCTCGCCCTCTGCGACACAGCCATGGCGATACCGCCGGCCTCGCTCTGGCAGGAGCGCGCCGCGCTCGTGCGGCGCGACGGGCTTGGCGCGATCGAGGAGGTGGTGCTGGCTCGCTGGATCTCGCCTGCCTGCATGAAAACCGCGGCCGGGCGAGGGCTTCGTATGATGTTCCGCCGCACCAGCGTCGAGGGCTATGCCGGCTGCGCCGCGGCGATCGCCACTGCTGATCTGGCATCGCGCATCGCGGGCCTCGCCATCCCCACCCTCGTCCTGATCGGCGCGCATGACGAGGCGACACCGCGCGCATCTGCCGAAGCGCTCTGCGCCGCACTGCCTCAGGCGCGTCTCGTCGTCATCGATGATGCTGCGCACATTCCGACAGTCGAGGCACCGGACGCGGTAACCGCAGCGTTGCTCCACTTCTTCTTGTCGCAAGGGGAAAGATGATGACCGAGGCTTTTATATGTGAGTATGTGCGGACGCCGTTTGGGCGTTATGGCGGGACGCTTTCGTCGGTTCGCGCGGACGATCTGGCGGGGGTGGCGATCCGCGGGGTGGTGGCGCGGGCGGCGGGGCTTGATCCGGCGGCGATCGACGAGGTGCTGTTCGGCTGCGCGAACCAGGCGGGCGAGGACAACCGGAACGTCGCGCGGATGGCGCTGCTGCTGGCGGGGCTGCCGGAGAGCGCGCCGGGCGCGACGGTCAACCGGCTGTGCGGCTCGGGGCTGGATGCGGTGGGGAGTGCGGCGCGGGCGATCCGGCTGGGCGAGGCGGCGGTGGCGATCGCCGGCGGGGTGGAGAGCATGACCCGCGCGCCGTTCGTGATGCCGAAGGCGGGGGCGGCGTTCGAGCGGTCGAACGCGGTGTATGACACGACGATCGGCTGGCGTTTCGTCAACCCGCTGATGAAGGCGCAATACGGCGTCGACGCGATGCCGGAGACGGCGGAGAACGTCGCCGCCGATTTCAACATCTCGCGGGTGGACCAGGACGGGTTCGCGCTGGCGAGCCAGCGCAAGTGCCAGGCGGCGACCGAGGCTGGCTTCTTCGCCGGCGAGATCACCCCGGTGACCATTCGCGGCCGCAAGGGCGACACGGTGGTCGACACCGACGAGCATCCGCGCCCGGAGACGACGCTGGAGGGGCTGGCGAAGCTGAAGACGCCGTTCCGCGATCCCGGCACGGTGACGGCGGGCAATGCGTCGGGGGTGAATGACGGGGCGGCGGCGCTGATCCTCGCCTCGGCGGCGGCGGCGCAGGCGCATGGGCTGACGCCGCGCGGGCGCGTGGTCGGCATGGCGACGGCGGGTGTGCCGCCGCGGATCATGGGCATGGGCCCGGCACCGGCGGTGAAGAAACTGCTGGCGCGGACCGGGGTTTCGCTCGACGCGGTGGACGTGATCGAGCTGAACGAGGCTTTCGCGGCGCAGGCGCTGGCGGTGACGCGGGATCTCGGGCTTGCGGATGACGACCCGCGGGTCAACCCGCATGGCGGGGCGATCGCGCTTGGGCATCCGCTGGGCGCGTCGGGCGCGCGGCTGGCGGGCACGGCGCTGCGGGCGCTGGAGGCGCGAGGTGGCAGGCTGGCGATCGCGACGATGTGCATCGGTGTCGGCCAGGGCATCGCGGTGCTGATCGAGCGGGTGTGAGGCGATGATCGACAAGTTCGTGGCCTCGGTCGAGGCGGCGCTGGAGGGGATTGGCGATGGCGCCGCGATCATGGTGGGCGGGTTCGGCGCGGTGGGGCAGCCGAACGCGCTGGTCGACGCGCTGGCGGCGCGCAACCTGCGGGGGCTGACGCTGATCGCCAACAACGCGGGCGGGGATTTCGGCGGGATGCCGAAGCTGATCGAGCGCGGGGCGATTGCCAGGGTGATCTGCTCTTATCCGCGGGCGAGCCGGCGGACGGCGTTCGACGAACTGTATGAGGCGGGGAAGATCGAGCTGGAACTGGTGCCGCAGGGCACGCTGGCGGAGCGGATCCGTGCCGCGAATGCCGGGATTCCGGCGTTCTTCACGCCGACCTCGGCGGGGACGGAGCTTGCTGCGGGGAAGGAGACGCGGCGGATCAACGGGCGGGACTGCGTGCTGGAATACGCGATCGAGGCGGATTTCGCGCTGATCGAGGCCTGGGCGGCGGACCGGTGGGGGAACCTGACGTTCCGGCGGGCGGGGCGCAACTTCAACCAGATCATGGCGGGGGCTGCGAAGGTGACGGTGGCGAGCGTGCATCGTCGGGCCGAACTCGGCGCGCTGGATCCGGACCGGATCGTGACGCCGGGCGTGTTCGTCGACCGGGTGGTGCTGGTGCCGGAGCCGATGGAAGGGGAGGCGGCGTGATGGAGGGGACGACGATGCGGCGGGGCTGGTCGCGCGCGGAGATGGCCGCGCGGGTGGCGGCGGACATTCCCGAGGGCTGGGTGGTGAATCTCGGCATCGGGCTGCCGACGCAGGTGGCGAACCATGTGCCGGCGGCGCGGGAGGTGATCTTCCATTCCGAGAACGGCATCCTGGGGATGGGACCGGCGCCGGACGCGGGGGCGGAGGACCCGTTCCTGATCAACGCGGGCAAGCAGCCGGTGACGCTGCGGCCGGGGGCGTCGATCGTCGGGCAGGCGGACAGTTTTGCGATCATCCGCGGGCGGCACCTCGATCTGTGCGTGCTCGGCGGGTATCAGGTCGCGACGAACGGCGATCTTGCCAACTGGTCGGTCGGGCGCAAGGGCGTGGCGCCGGCGGTGGGCGGGGCGATGGACCTCGGCGCCGGGGCGGCGCGGGTCTGGGTGCTGATGGAGCACTGCACCAGGGAGGGCGAGCCGCGGCTGGTGGAGCGCTGCACCTATCCGCTGACCGCGCTGGGCTCGATCACCCGCGTCTATACCGATCTCGCCGTCATCGACATCACGCCTGCGGGCTTCGTGCTGCGCGACGTGGCACCGGGCGTGACCGCCGATCAGGTGCGCAGCCTGACCGCCGCCCCGCTGGCCGGCGAAAGGACGGCGGCCGGCATCGGGGCTGCCGACTGATCATCCGCCCGCGGGTGAGGGGCGTCCCGGCCCAGCCCTAGAGCGGTAGCCGATCATATTGGATCATATCCAGCTGCGGCGAACATGTTTTGGCATTCTGCGGGTGTGATGAGGTCGACGAGTTGTCCGATTGCGGCCCAAAGGGTGTCGATGGTCCGCGCGCCCTCTTTTCGCAGCAAGGCTTTGAGCTTGCTGAAGGCGTTCTCGATGGGGTTGAAGTCCGGGCTGTAAGGCGGGAGGTGGCGCAATTCAGCGCCTGCCGCTTCAATCAATTCGTGCACCCTCGGCCCTTTGTGGCTGGACAAGTTGTCCATCACGACGATGTCGCCAGGCCGCAAGATCGGCACCAGGCCCTGCTCGATCCAGGCCTCAAACACCATCCGATTGACCGGGCAGTCGATTACGAAGGGGGCAACGATGCCGCTGTTGCGCAGGCCGGCTATCACCGTCGTGGTCTTCCAGTGGCCATGCGGCACACTCATCCGCAAGCGTTCACCGCGCCGACAGCGGCCATGGCGACGGGTCATATTGGTGCTGGCCCAAGTTTCATCGACAAAGATCAGCCGGTCAGGGTCGAGATCTTCCTGGCCTTCAAACCAAGCCCACCGCCGGCTCAGGACGTCAGGGCGCTCCTGCTCGGCGGCGTGCGCGGTCTTTTTTTGCGCGTGATGTGATGCCGCTGGAAGAAGCGCCTCAGCGTCCCGTAACCGAATTGGTGGCCCTGTGTGGCCAGCGCGCTGCGCAGTTCCTCAATCGTCGCATCGCGCATCTGCTCCAGCAGGTCGAGAACCACATGCGCCTGCTTCTCGATCCGCCCAGAGCGTCGGTCGCCACCATGTCGACCGGGCTTCAGGTTCCCCTGCGCGCTCAGCAGGCTGCGCCACCGACTGACGCTCGCTGCGCTGACACCAAACCGTGCCGCCGCCTCGCGGTGCGTCGCTCCCTGTTCCACAGCCGCCACCACACGGCCCCGCAGATCCTCCGAAAGAGTCTTTGCCATTCCTGCCGGCCTCCTTCACCAGCACGGATTCTGAATCATGTGTGGACGGCCCGTTGGGTTCAAGTCGTTAAAGCAGAATTTGGTATCGGTTCGAATGCGGTCATGTGTCCGGCCTTTGACGCGGTGGTCTGACCGCTGGCCCAGATGGGTGCCGCGAGCAACATCCAAACAGAAATTGCGGCATGGAACTGCCGTAGATTCAGACGGATTTTGTTGCTCGTCGGTTCGACCGATAACCATCTCCTGTTTGCCCCTAAACCCTCGGCACCGGCGCGCGGATCAGGCGGCTACCGGCTGACGCCGATACGCTTCACCACGCGCCATCATGGCCCAGATGATCCGGGCCATCTTGTTGGCCAGAGCGATCGCCGCGACCTTGCGCGGCTTCCGCTCCAGCAATTGCAACAGCCAAGCGGTCGCTGATTTGCTGCCTGGTTTAGCGAAGCGGATCACCGCCATCGCCCCGACCACGAGCAACTGCCGCAACCTCTCATTGCCTGCCTTACTTATCTTTCCCATACGATGCTTGCCGCCGGTGGAATGCTCTCGCGGAGTCAGCCCGAGCCACGCTGCAAA
>NZ_JFHO01000046.1:0-45089 GCF_000724705.2 Acidiphilium sp. JA12-A1 | reverse complement strand
GGGGGCCGGCGCCGGGCCGAGCACCTGCACGCCATCGCGCGGCTGGGTACGGGCGAGGGCGGCGGCGGCGGCGGCGGCGGTGGCGGCCTCGTCGGCGCTGACGATCAGCGCGGCGAGCCTTCCGAAGGGCGGCCAGTGGCCCGGCGCGCGCAGATCGGCCTCGGCGCGGCGGAATCCGGCGAGGTCGTTGCCGATGAGGGCGCGCATCACCGGATGCTCCGGCGCGTAGGTCTGCAGCAGGACACGGCCGGGCAGGCGCCCGCGCCCGGCGCGGCCGGCGACCTGGTGCAGCAACTGGGCGCTGCGCTCGCCGGCGCGCAGGTCGCCGCCGCCGAGGCCGAGATCGGCATCGACCACGCCGACCAGCACGAGGTCGGGGAAGTGCCAGCCCTTGGCGATCATCTGCGTGCCGATCACGAGGTCGATCTCGTGGGCGACGATGGCGCGCAGCGCCGCCTCCGCCTGCTCGGCGGTGGTGATGGCGTCGCTCGCCATCAGGATGGTGCGGGCGGCGGGGAACAGCTCGGCGACTTCCTCGGCGATGCGTTCCACGCCGGGGCCGATCGGGACGAAGCTCTGCTCCGCCGCGCATTCGGGGCATTTGGCGGGCACCTGCGCGGCGTGACCGCAATGGTGGCAGAGCAGGTGGCCGGGCCGGCGGTGTTCCACCAGCCAGGCGGTGCAGTTCGGGCAGGTGAGCCGGTGCCCGCAGCCGCGGCAGAGCGTGAGCGGCGCATAGCCGCGGCGGTTGAGGAAGAGCATCGCCTGGCCGCCGCCTTCCAGCGTGGTCTCCAGCGCGCCGGCGAGCACGGGAGAGAGAAAGCGGCCGCGCGCGGGCGGGGCGGCGCGCAGGTCGATCGCCTCGATCGCCGGCAGCCTCGCGCCGCCATGGCGGGCGGCGAGGGTGATGTGGCGGTAGCGGCCGGCTTCGGCGTTCACCGCCGATTCGAGGCTCGGCGTGGCGGAGGCGAGGATGACGGCGCAGCCGGAGATCCGCCCGCGCACCACCGCCATGTCGCGCGCATGGTAGGTCACGCCGTCCTCCTGCTTGTAGGCGGCCTCGTGCTCCTCATCGACCACGATCAGGCCGGGATCGGCGAAGGGGAGGAACAGCGCCGAGCGGGCGCCGAGCACCAGCTTCGCCGCGCCGCTCGCGACCGCGTGGTAATTGGCGCGGCGGGTCGCGGGTGTCAGCCCGGAATGCCACAGCGCCGGCGCCGCGCCGAAGCGGGCGGCGAAGCGCGCGGCGAACTGGGCGGAGAGCGCGATTTCCGGCACCAGCACCAGCGCCTGCCGCCCCTCCCGCAGGCAGGCGGCGATGGCCTCGCAGAACACCTCGGTCTTGCCCGCGCCGGTAACGCCCTCGAGCAGCGTGACCTCGAACCGCCGTGCGGCGACCGAGGCGCGCAGGGCGGTGGCGGCCTCTTCCTGTGCCGCCGACAGCGCGGGCGGCGCGTGGTCGGGGTCGGGCAGCGGAACAGACGGATCCCGCACGGCGGGGCGCAGCAGCCCGGCATCGGCAAGGCCGCGCACCACGGCGGCGCCGGTGCCGGCCGCGGCGGCGAGCTCGGCGGTGGTCGGGCGGTCGAGCGTCGCGAGCGCATCGAGCACGCGCTGGCGCGTGGCGGTGATCCGCCCGGACGGCGCTGCGCCCGCCGCCCAGCCGGCGCGCGGGGCGGGCGGGTCGAGCAGGCCGGTCTTGAGGGCGAGGGCGAGCACCTCGCCGCGCGGCGCCATGGTGTACTGCGCGACCCAGTCGATGAAGCGGCGGAGCGGACCGGGCAGGGCAGGGGTGGCGATAACGGCGTGCAGCGTCTTCAGCCGGGCCGGCGCGATGCCCGGCTCCGGCGCGTCGTCCCACACCACGCCATGCACGATGCGCCGGCCGAGCGGCACGGTGACGACGGCGCCCGGCGGCGGAGGCGCCTCGCGCGCCTCATAGGTGAAGGCGGCATCGAACGCGTAGGGCAGCAGCACGGAGACCAGCGCCATCAGGCGCGGGCCGGGTCAGACGTTGAAGCGGAACAGCAGGACGTCGCCATCCTGGACAATATAGTTGCGCCCCTCGATTCGCAGCTTGCCGGCCTCGCGCGCGCCGGCCTCGCCGTTGCAGGCGACGTAGTCGTCATAGGCGATGGTTTCGCAGGCGATGAAACCGCGCTCGAAATCGCCATGGATCACGCCCGCCGCGGCGGGGGCGGCGGTGCCGCGCGTGATCGTCCAGGCGCGGGTCTCCTTCGGGCCGCAGGTGAAATAGGTGATCAGGCCGAGCAGGTCGTAGCCGGCGCGGATCACCCGGTCGAGCCCGGAATCGGCAAGGCCCAGCCCGTCGAGGAACTCCTCGCGCTCGCCGGCCGGAAGCTGCGCCACCTCGGCCTCGATCGCGGCGGAGACGATGACATGCGCCGCCCCCTGCGCCGCCGCCATCTCGGCGACGCGGGCCGACTGCGCGTTGCCGGTCGCGGCCGAGGCTTCCTCGACGTTGCAGACATAAAGAACCGGCTTGGCGGTGAGCAGCTGCAGCCGGCGCACCGCCTCCTCCTCGCCAGCGGGAATCGCGGTGCGGGCGGGCCTTCCGTCTTCGAGGACTTTCAGAAGCGGCTCGATCAGGGCGAGCTCGGCGGCGGCGGCGCGGTCGTTGCCGCGCGCCTTCTTCTGCAGGTTAGGCACGCGCTTCTGCAGGCTTTCGAGATCGGCCAGCATCAGCTCGGTCTCGACCGTGTCGGCATCGCGCAGCGGGTCGATATGCCCCTCGACATGGGTGATGTCGTCATCCTCGAAGCAGCGAAGCACGTGGATGATGGCATCGACCTCGCGGATATTGGCGAGGAACTGGTTGCCGAGACCCTCGCCCTTCGCCGCCCCGCGCACGAGGCCGGCGATGTCGACGAATTCGAGGCTGGTGGGAACGGTCTTCACCGACTTGCCGATCTTCGCCAGCACGTCGAGCCTGGGGTCGGGCACGGCGACGCGGCCGACATTCGGCTCGATCGTGCAGAACGGATAATTCGCCGCCTGCGCCGCGACGGTCGCGGTCAGCGCGTTGAACAGGGTCGACTTGCCGACATTGGGCAGGCCGACGATGCCGCAGTTGAAACCCATCTCAGGCGGTGTCCTTGGTCAGGAGGGCGACTTTCGTCATGAAATCTTCCGGCTTGCCGGCGGCGAGCAGGGGGGCGGCGTCGGAGACGGCTTCGAGCGTGTCGACCAGCCAGTCCTCGTCCGTCTTCGCGAAATTGCCGAGCACATGGCCGTGCACCCGCGCCTTGTCGCCCGGATGGCCGATGCCGAGGCGCACGCGCCAGTAGTCCTGGGTGCCGAGCGTGCGGTCGATGCTGCGCAGGCCGTTATGGCCGGCCGCGCCGCCGCCGCGCTTCACCCGCACCTTGCCGGGGATCAGGTCGAGCTCGTCATGAAAGACGGTGACGGCGTCCGGCGGCAGCTTGAAGAAGGCGCTGGCCGGCTGCACCGCGCGGCCCGACTCGTTCATGTAGGTCAGCGGCTTGAGCGCGACGATCTTCTCGCCGCCGACGCTGCCCTCGCTCACGAGGCTGGAAAAGCGCTTCCGCCACGGCGCGAAGCCGTGGCGGTCGGCGATCACGTCGATCGCCATGAAGCCGATATTGTGACGGTTCCGCGCCATCCCGGGTTCGGGATTGCCGAGGCCGACCCACAGCTTCATGGCGAGGGTTCCGCGATATTACTTCTTGCCGCCCTTGGCAGCGCCCTTGGCGGCACCCTTGGCCGGCGCGGCGGCGGCGCCCTCGGCCGGGGCCGCCTCGGCCACCACGGTCGGCGGCGCGATGGTCGCGATCACGAAGTCACGGTCGGTGATGGTCGGCTTCGCCTCGCCGGTGCCCTTGAGGTCCGACCAGCGGATATTGTCGTTGATGTCGAGCGGGCCGAGATCCGCCTCGAAATGATCGGGGATGTGATCCGGGTCGCACAGCACCTCGACGGCGTGGCGCACGACGTTCAGCACGCCGCCGCGCTTCATGCCGACCGAGATCAGCTCGTTGAGGAAGTTGACGTTCACAGCCACCCGAACCGGCTCGCCGGCGGCGAGGCGCTGGAAGTCCACATGCTCGGGCTGGTCGGTGACCGGATGCAGCTGGATGTCGCGCATCAGCGCGCGGGCCTTGCCCGAAGCGGTCTCGATCTCGTAGAGGCGCGAGCGCCAGCCGCCGCGCTTCATCTCGCGCAGCACGATGCGCGGGTCGAGCGCGATCAGGGTGGGTTCCTGCTTCGCCCCGTAAATCACCGCCGGCACCTTGCCGGCCCGCCGTGTCGCCCGCGCCACCCCCTTGCCGGCCCGCGCGCGATCCTCGGCCGCAATGGTCTCGAACTTGGCCATTCTTCGCTCCATGAACTCAATGAAAAAAACCGGCCTCCAGGGGTGCCGGCAGGGTTCGCCTAGCCCATCGGGGCGGGCGTGACAAGTTTTGTCGCCGCATGCGCGCCATCCGCGTGGCGGCGGGGGCGGGTCAGAGCATGAAGCGGTCGCCGAGATAGACGCGGCGGACCTCGGGATGCGCCACCACCTCGTCCGGCGCGCCTTCCATGAGGACATGGCCCTCGTGCAGGATATAGGCGCGGTCGATCACTTCCAGCGTCTCGCGGACATTGTGGTCGGTGATGACCACGCCGAGGCCGCGCTGCTTGAGCTGGGCCACCATGTCGCGGATCTCGCCGACCGCGATCGGGTCGATGCCGGCGAGCGGCTCGTCGAGCAGGATGTAGCTCGGCCCGGTGGCCAGCGCGCGGGCGATCTCGACCCGCCGGCGCTCGCCGCCGGACAGGGCGAGGGCCGGCGTGCGGCGCAGGTGCGAGATGCCGAATTCGGCGAGCAGGGCATCCAGCATGGCCTCGCGCCGGTCGGGATCGTTCTCCACCACCTCGAGGGCGGCGGTGATGTTCTGTTCGACCGTCAGGCCGCGGAACACGCTGGCTTCCTGCGGCAGGTAGCCGATGCCGAGCCGCGCGCGGCGATACATCGGCAGGGTCGAGATATCGGCGCCGTCGAGCATGATCGATCCGGAATCCGGCTGGATCAGCCCGACGATCATGTAGAAGGTCGTGGTCTTGCCGGCGCCGTTCGGGCCGAGCAGCCCGACGGCCTCGCCGCGCCGCAGCGTGACCGAGACGTTGCGCACCACGGGACGCTTGCGGAAACTCTTGCCGAGGCCACGCGCGACCAGCCCCTGCTCGGCCAGAGTGCCGGGAACGGGGAAGCGTTCGCGAACGCCGCCCTCGATGACGCGAAGCTGCTCCTTCATCATTTCGCTCTGGCGCCCGATTGCGGCGATTTCGCGGCACCGGGTTTTGCGGCCGGCGCCGAGTCCGGCAGGATGAGGCCCTCCACCCGATGGCCGGGAGCGGAGACCAGCGTCGCCACCCCGGTCTTCATGTTGACCTGGGCGATGTGGCCGGCAAGCTCGTTCGGGCCGTGGGTGATGTGGACATTGCCGGTGAGCACCGCGATTCCGGTGGCCGGATGATAGACGCCGTGATCGCCGGTCGCGACATCGGTCTGCGTCGTCACGACGACATGCCCCTCCGCCACCACCTTGCGCAGCTGGCTCGCTTCCGCCGTGGAGCCCGCCGGTGGCGTGCCGCCGGCTTTCGGCGCGGCGGGGGCGGCGGTGAAATAGCCGGTCAGCCGGTCGGCGGTGACGGACCGGCCGTCCTTGCCGACCACTTTCGCATGGCCGATCGCGACCGCCTTGCGGGCCTCGGACCAGTATTGCAGCGCCCTGGTGGCGGTGACCGTCTCGGTCGGGGTGATCAGCCGCAGGTTGCCGCCGGTCAGCACGAGTTCGTGGCGGGCCATGTGATAGACCGCGAGATCGCCGAAGGCCTGCTCGGTCGCGGTGAAGATGTGGACATGGCCCACCGCGTCGAGCTGGGTGATCTGCGACGCGCCGGAATCGAGGCCGCCGAGGCCTCCGGCCGAAGCATCAGGTTTCGCCGCCGGCGTCGGCTTTGCCGCGCCGCTGGCCGGCTTCGGGCTGTAATGGGCGACGAGTTCGTCCGCCGTCACCGTGACCTTGCCGCGCACCGCCCTGGCATTGCCCTTCGCGGTCACGATCCGGGTCTTCTGGTTCCAGGAAATGCCGTTCTGCGCCGTGATGTCGATCGGCGCCGGCTGGCCGCCGGCGGTGCCGAAACCGAGCGACTGCGCGCTGGCGCCGGCGGGAAGGGCGGCCACGAGCAGGAGCGCCGTGAGCGGCGCCGCCAGCGGCCTCATGAACCGCCTCCGGCACCCGTGGCGGTCGATGACGGATCCGCCTGGTCGAGCACGAGATGCGAAGGCCCGGTGAAAGTAATGATCTGGCCGCGATTGCGCGCGGTGAAGCCCTGCGCCGAGGTCAGCGTTCCGAACGGGCCGAAGGCGCTGACCGGGTCGTGCCCGTCGGCGGTGCCGGCCTGGATGTCGATCGTTGCCTGGCGCGTGCGCATGGTGGTGCCGTCGGCGCGGTAGAGCGTCACCTTGCCGGCCAGGTCGAGACGCTGGGTCTTCTGGTGATAGACGCCGTTGCGGGCATCGAGCATGAACCAGGCGCCACCTTTCGTCGTGATGTCGCCTTTCGGCCCGGTCAGGCTCAGCCGGTCGCCGCCGGTCTGCACGGCGTGGCGCGCGGTGATGGTGAATTTCTCGCCGCGCGCGTCCACGCCGCGATATTCCGCCGTGCTCATCCGCGAGAGGGCGGCGCCCGAGGCTTGCGGCAATTCGCGATAGGTGACCCGGCCGAAGCTCGCGCCGCTGCGCAGGTCGGGGAAGATCACGATGGCGAAGAGCAGCACGGCCGCGATCGCCGGGAGAACGATCTTGGCGATGCCGACGATGCGCCGCTGCCGGCCGAGGGCGGCGCGCTGGCGGTCACGCGCGTGGGCCAGGGCGGCGAACAGCCCGTCGGCCTGCGAGAACAGCGTGCCGTGCCGCTGCGGCTTGCCGGGCTGGTCGGGGGTGCGCGCGGTGTTCATGCGACACCCGCCCGCAGCAGGTCGTGCATGTGGACGATGCCGAGCACCCGCCGCGACTCGTCCACCACGAACAGCGACATCACCCGCGGGGTCAGCGCCGTCATGTCGTGCAGCGCCTCCTCGGCCAGGCGTTCGGGCCCGATCACGCGCGGGCTGGTGGTCATGATGCGGCCGACCTCCCGCGTCAGCAGATCCGGCGCCATGGCCCGGCGGAGGTCGCCGTCGGTCACCACGCCGAGCAGGCGGCGTTCGCCGTCGATGATGCCGAGACATCCGAAATGCTTTGCGGTGATCAGCAGGATCGCCTGATCCATGCGCGTGTCCGGCCCGGCGAGCGGCACGGCCTCGCCTTCATGCATCAGGTCGCGAACGCGCCGGAGCCGGGCGCCGAGCTTGCCGCCGGGGTGGAACAGGCCGAAATCGGCGGCGGTGAAGCCGCGCCGGGCGAGCAGGGCAACGGCGATGGCGTCGCCGAGCGCCATCTGCATCGTCGTGCTGGTGGTCGGCGCCATGCCGATCGGCCCGGCCTCGGGGGCGGCGGGGAGCAGCAGCACGAGGTCGGCGGCGCGGGCCAGGGTGCTCTCGGCGCGGCTGGTGATCGCGACCAGCGGCAGGGCGAAGCGGCGGACATGGGAGACGATGGCCGCGAGTTCGGCGGCCTCGCCGGAGTTCGACAGGGCGATCACCGCGTCGCCCGGCACGATCATGCCGAGATCGCCGTGGCTCGCCTCGGCCGGGTGGACGAACAGCGCCGGCGTGCCGGTGGAGGCGAGGGTGGCGGCGATCTTGCGCGCCACATGGCCGGACTTGCCCATGCCGGTGACGACGACGCGACCGGCGATGTCTGCCAGCGTCGTCACCGCCGCGGTGAAGCCTTCGCCCAGCGTTGCGGCCAGGGCGTTGAGCGCGGCCGCCTCGGTCGCGAGCACGTCGCGCGCGATGGCGAGATCGTCGGTGGCGGCCGTCGGGGACTGATCGCGGCGTGGAGGGGCAACAGGCATGGTCTGTCCGCTCGTCATGGCCTTGTATGTGACGATGCGCCGCGCCGGGTCAACAGAATGACGCGCGGGGCGGGGCCGCCGTCAGCGATGGCTGAAAATGTCGGGGTCCTCGAAACCGAGCAGATCGAGCTTCGCGCGCGCCGGCAGGAACCGGTAGCACGCATCGGCCAGTTCGCGCCGCCCCTCGCGGACCAGGAGGGCTTCGAGCCGCGCCCAGATCGCATGCAGGTGCAGCACGTCCGACGCCGCATAGGCGCATTGCTCGGGCGAGAGCTCGGCCGAACCCCAGTCGCTGGTCTGCTGCTGCTTGGAGATCTCGATGCCGACGAGGTCGCGGCAGAGATCCTTCAGCCCGTGGCGGTCGGTATAGGTGCGGACCAGCTTCGAGGCGATCTTGGTGCAGATCACCGGCGCGGTCGTCACGCCGAGCGCGTGATGCAGCATCGCGAGGTCGAACCGGGCGAAGTGGAACAGCTTGGTCACGCCGGGATGCTCGAGCAGGCGCTTCAGGTTCGGGCAGTCGGCGCCGCGCCCGCCCAGGGCGGGCGGGACGATCTGCACGAGATGCGCGCTGTTGTCGCCGGCGGAGAGCTGCACGAGGCAGAGCCGGTCGCGCCGCGGATCGAGGCCCATCGTTTCGGTGTCGACGGCGACCACGGGGCCGAGATCGAGCCCGTCCGGAAGGTCGTGGCGATGGATGTGGATGGTGGCGCCGGCGGCAAACTGGGTCTGGCTCATCGGCCCATCACGATCCCGCACGCGGGACTATTGAGAGTTGGTGCCCAGGAGAAGACTCGAACTTCCACAGCCTTGCGGCCACAGGTACCTGAAACCTGCGCGTCTACCATTCCGCCACCTGGGCAAGGAGGCTAACCGCGCCGCACCGGCGCGCTTCGGTGAACGGGGCTGTAGCGAAGCGGCGCCCTGCCGTCAATCCGCCTTCGTGCGGGAGGCGGTTGTCTTGCGCGGGCCAGTCATGCGAACAGAAGGCACCCATCAAAAGGAGACCCTCATGGCATCGCGCAAGGTTGCAACGGTTTTCGGCGCATCCGGCTTCATTGGCCGCCATGTCGTGAAACGCCTGGCCGCCGCGGGCTGGGTGGTGCGCGCGGCGATGCGCGATACCGAGGCCGGCGCCTTTCTCCGCCCGCTTGGCGATGTCGGCCAGATCGTGCCGCTCTATGCTCCGCTCGACAACGAGGCGGCGTTGCGCCGCGCGATCGAGGGGGCGACCTGCGTCATCAATCTCGTGGGAATCCTGGCCGAACGGCGGCGCGGCGATTTCGACCGGGTGCAGCACCAGGGGGCGGCGAGAATCGCGACGCTCGCGGCGGAGGCGGGGGTGCGCGCGCTCGTGCACGTCTCGGCGATCGGCGCCGATCCGAAGGCGGCGAGCCAGTATGCTCGGAGCAAGGGGCTGGGCGAGGCGGCGGTGCGGGCGGCCTTTCCTGCGGCGACGATCCTGCGCCCCTCGATCGTGTTCGGGCCGGAGGACGGGTTCTTCAACCGCTTCGGCGCGATGGCGGCGCAACTGCCGTTCCTGCCGGTGATCGAGGGCGAGACGAAATTCCAGCCGGTGTATGTCGGCGACGTCGCCGATGCGGTGATGGCGGCGATCGACCGGCCCGAACTCGCCGGCGCAACCTACGAGCTCGGCGGCCCCGAAGTGCGGAGCTTCCGCGACCTGCTGGCCTATATCAACGCGGAAACCGGCCATCACCGCGCCCTGATCGGCGTGCCGCGCTGGGCCGCCTGGTTGCAGGCTTCGGTGCTCCAGCGCCTGCCCGGACGGTTGCTGACGACCGATCAGCTCCTGCTGCTCCGGCGCGACAACGTGGTCGCGCGGAACGCGCGGACGCTGGCCGATCTCGGCATCGTCGCGACGCCGATCGACCTTGTCGTCCCCTCCTACATGCGGCGCTACCGGCATGGCGGCGGGCGTCCGACTGGCGGCGAAGCGTGATAGGTCTCAAACGGGACATAATTTTCTGTCACAAAACCGCGGTGACGAGGGCGCAGAGCTGGTAATCGAGCATATATGGCAGTTGATATGACTTAACATCGAATTATTGCTGGCAATCTCCGTTCCCGTGAGCTAGATACTGCCGGAAACAGCTATCCACGGAACGGAGTTGTGCCGATGACCGAGCACATGCAGCAATTCGTGCGTCTTGCGCAGCAGCCGCCGGAAAAGCGCGCCGCCGTCGAACGCCGCGAGGATTTCGGCGAGATCTATCGCGATTTCGACCCGAAGGACGCGGCGGCCCAGGCCAGCCGGTGCAGCCAGTGCGGGATTCCGTTCTGTCAGGTGCATTGCCCGCTCGGCAACAACATCCCCGACTGGCTGAAGCTCTCGGCCGAGGGGCGGCTCGAGGAAGCCTACGAGATTTCCGCCGCCACCAACACGTTCCCCGAAATCTGCGGCCGCATCTGCCCGCAGGACCGGCTCTGCGAGGGCAATTGCGTCATCGAGAAGGGGTTCGAGAGCGTGACCATCGGCGCCGTCGAGCGCTACATCACCGACACCGCCTTCGAGAATGGCTGGGTCCGGCCGATCCGCCCGCGGCGCGAGCGCGCGCAGAGTGTCGGCATCATCGGCGCCGGGCCGGCCGGCCTCGCCGCCGCCGAGGCGCTGCGGCGCAAGGGGTATCAGGTGCATGTCCATGACCGGCACGACCGGGTGGGCGGGCTGCTGATCTACGGCATTCCCGGCTTCAAGCTGGAGAAGGAGATCGTCGCCCGGCGGCGCGCCTGGCTCGAGGACGGCGGCATCCATTTCCATCTGAACGAGGATATCGGCGGCGCCCTGAGCTTTGCCGAGCTGCGCGCGCGCTACGACGCGGTGCTGGTCGCCACCGGCGTCTACAAGGCGCGCGAGATCGACGTGCCGGGCAGCCGGCTCGACGGCGTGGTGCCGGCGCTCGACTATCTCATCGCCTCGAACCGCAAGGGGCTGGGCGATGCGGTGCCGGACTATGATTCGGGTGCCTTGAACGCCGCCGGCAAGCGCGTCGTCGTCATCGGCGGCGGCGACACGGCGATGGACTGTGTCCGCACCGCGATCCGCCAGGACGCCGCCGCCGTCACCTGCCTCTATCGGCGCGACCGCGCCAACATGCCCGGCTCGGCGCGCGAGGTCGCGAACGCGATCGACGAGGGTGTCGAGTTCACCTGGCTCTCCGCGCCGGAGGCCTTCGTCGGCGCCGGGCGGGTCAGTGCGGTGAAGGCGGTGCGGATGCATCTCGGCCTCGCCGATGCCTCGGGCCGCCAGACGGTCGAGCCCATCGCGGGTTCGGAATTCACCATCGAGGCCGATCTCGTCATAAAGGCGCTCGGCTTCGACCCCGAGGATCTGCCCGGCGCCTTCAACGAGCCGGGCCTCACGCTGACCCGCTGGGGCACGCTGAAGGTCGATTCGAAGAGTTTCATGACCGCGCTGCCCGGCGTGTTCGCCGCCGGCGACATCGTGCGCGGCGCCAGCCTCGTCGTCTGGGCGATCAAGGACGGCCGCGATGCCGCCGACGCCATGCACGCCTATCTCGAAACCGCCGCCGCGCGCCCCGACGGCGCGCTCGCCACCGCCGCGGAGTGATGACCATGACCCATGAAACCGCCTCCGAATTTCTCGCCGCCTGGCAGCGCAACACCACGGCCCTCGCCGGCAGCTACGATCCGGCGCAGGAACACGATGCCTGCGGCGTCGGCCTGATCGCGGCGCTCGATGGCCGCAAGCGGCGCGACGTCGTCGTCGCCGGAATCGACGCCCTGAAAGCCGTCTGGCATCGCGGCGCGGTCGATGCCGATGGCAAGACCGGCGATGGCGCCGGCATCCATGTCGAGATTCCGCAGGATTTCTTCGCCGATGCGGTGGAGCGCGGCGGCGACCGCATGCGCCGCGGGCCGATCGCGGTGGGCATGGTGTTCCTGCCCAAGACCGATCTCGGCGCGCAGGAGCGCTGCCGGCAGATCGTCGAGACCGAGATCCTGAATTTCGGCTACCGCATCTATGGCTGGCGCCAGGTGCCGATCGACGTCTCCTGCATCGGCGAGAAGGCGAACGCGACCCGCCCCGAGATCGAGCAGATCATGGTGTGGAACGCGCTCGGCAAGTCCGAGGAGGAGTACGAGCGCGACCTCTACGTGATCCGCCGGCGGATCGAGAAGGAAGCGATCGCGGCGCAGATTCCCGAGCTTTACATCTGCTCGCTCTCCTGCCGCTCGATCATCTACAAGGGCATGTTCCTCGCCGAGAGCCTGACGGAGTTCTACCCCGACCTGCTCGACGAGCGGTTCGTCTCGCGCTTCGCGATTTACCACCAGCGCTATTCGACCAACACCTTCCCCACCTGGCGGCTCGCCCAGCCGTTCCGCTGCCTTGCGCATAACGGCGAGATTAACACGCTGGCCGGCAACGTGAACTGGATGAAGAGCCACGAGACGCGCCTCGCCGCCGGCGCGCTCGATGATTATCTCGGCGACATCAAGCCGGTGATCCAGGCCGGCAGTTCCGACACCGCGACGCTCGATGCCGTCTTCGAACTGCTGGTGCATGGCGGCCGCGACGCGATGATGGCGAAGACGCTGATGATCCCGCCCTCGATCGGCGCCGATGCGACGATGAAGGCCGCGCATCGCAACCTGATCAGCTATTGCAACGCGGTGATGGAGCCGTGGGACGGGCCGGCCGCGATCACCGCGACGGATGGCCGCTACGTCATCGCCGGGCTCGACCGCAACGGGCTGCGGCCGCTGCGCTTCACCCGCACCAGCGACGGGCTGCTGATCGTCGGCTCGGAAACCGGCATGGTCAAGCGCGAGGAGGCGGAGATCGTCGAGCGCGGCCGCGTCGGGCCGGGCGAGACCATCGCCGTCGATCTCGCCGATGGCCGCTTCTACCATCATGCCGAGCTGATGGACGATCTCGCCGCCCGGCAGGATTTCGGCGCCTGGACCGCCGGCATCAAGGTGATCGACCATATCGTGAAAACCGATGCGCCGGAGCCGGTTCTCTTCGAGGGCGAGGCGCTGCGCCGCCGCCAGCTCGGCGTCGGCTACACGCTGGAGGAGCTCGAACTCATCCTGCATCCGATGGTCGAGGACGCCAACGAGGCGACCGGCTCGATGGGCGACGACACGCCGATCGCCGTGCTGTCGGAGCGTTATCGCGGGTTGCATCACTATTTCCGCCAGAGCTTCAGCCAGGTCACCAACCCCGCGATCGACAGTCTGCGCGAAAGCCGCGTGATGTCGCTGAAGACGCGGCTCGGCAATCTCGGCAACGTGCTCGACGAGGATTCCAGCCAGTGCGATCTGTTGCAGCTGGAAAGCCCGGTTCTCTCGACCGCCGAGTTCGACGCGATGCGCCGGACGATGGGCGACAATGCCTGCGTGGTGAACTGCACCTTCCCGGTCGCCGATGGCGAGGGCGGGCTGCGCGCCGCGATCGAGCGGATCCGCCGCGAGGCCGAGGAAGGCGTGCGCGCGGGCTGCACGCATGTCATCCTCACTGACGAGACGTTTGACGAGGCGCATGCGCCGATCCCGATGATCCTCGCCACCGGCGCCGTGCACACGCATCTCGTCCGCCAGTCGCTGCGGACCTTCACCAGCCTCAACGTGCGCGCCGCCGAATGCATGGACGTGCATTACTTCGCCGTGCTGATCGGCGTGGGGGCGACCACGATCAACGCCTATCTCGCGCAGGAAAGCATCGCCGACCGGCATCGCCGCGGCCTGTTCGGATCGATCAGCCTGAAGGAGTGCATCGGCCGCTACAAGAAGGCGGTGAACAAGGGATTGCTCAAGGTGATGTCGAAGCTCGGCATCTCGGTGATCTCGTCCTATCGCGGCGGCTACAATTTCGAGGCGATCGGACTCTCGCGCGCGCTGGTGGCGGAATTCTTCCCCGGCATGCCCTCGCGGATTTCCGGCATCGGCCTGCCCGGCATCGCCCACAAGATGCTGGAACTGCACCGCACCGCCTGGGATTCGGATGCCGTCACCCTGCCGGTCGGCGGCGCCTATCGCCTGCGCCGCAAGGGCGAGACGCATGCGTTCGACGGGCAGATGGTCCACATGCTGCAGACCGCGGTCGCGACCGACAGCTTCACGCTGTATCGCAAATACGCCGATGCGGTGAACGCCCAGCCGCCGGTGGCGCTGCGCGACCTGCTCGATTTCCGCAGCGAGGGGATGACGCCGATCCCGGTGGACGAGGTCGAGAGCATCACCGAAATCCGCAAGCGGCTTGTCGCACCGGGCATTTCGCTCGGCGCGCTCAGCCCCGAGGCGCACGAGACGCTGTCGATCGCGATGAACCGCATCGGCGCGCGCTCGGATTCGGGCGAGGGCGGCGAGGACGCGGCACGGGCGACGCCGCGGCCGAACGGCGATAACGCGTCGTCGGCGATCAAGCAGATCGCCTCGGGCCGTTTCGGCGTGACGGCGGAATATCTCAACAACTGCCGCGAGATCGAGATCAAGGTCGCCCAGGGTGCCAAGCCCGGCGAGGGCGGCCAGCTGCCCGGCTTCAAGGTTACCGAGCTGATCGCCAAGCTCCGGCATTCGACGCCGGGGGTGATGCTGATCAGCCCGCCGCCGCATCACGACATCTACTCGATCGAGGATCTCGCCCAGCTGATCTACGATCTCAAGCAGATCAACCCGCAGGCGACGGTGTGCGTGAAGCTCGTCTCGCGCTCGGGCATCGGCACCATCGCGGCCGGCGTGGCGAAGGCGAAGGCGGATGCGATCCTGATCTCCGGCCATTCCGGCGGCACCGGCGCCTCGCCGCAGACCTCGATCAAATATGCCGGCCTGCCCTGGGAGATGGGCCTGTCGGAGACACATCAGGTGCTGATGCTCAACCGGCTGCGCCACATGGTGAAGCTGCGCACCGATGGCGGCATCAAGACCGGGCGTGACGTGGTGATCGCGGCCATGCTCGGCGCCGAGGAATTCGGCATCGGCACCGCCTCGCTGGTGGCGATGGGCTGCATCATGGTGCGCCAGTGCCATTCCAACACCTGCCCGGTCGGCGTGTGCACGCAGGACGAGGCGCTGCGCGCGAAGTTCGAGGGCACGCCGGAGAAGGTGATCAACCTGTTCTCCTTCATCGCCGAGGATGTGCGACACATCCTCGCCTCGCTCGGCGTCCGCCGGCTCGAGGACGTGATCGGCCGCACCGACTACCTGCACCAGATCTCGCGCGGCTCCGAGCTGCTCGACGATCTCGATCTCAACGCGCTGCTCGCCCAGGCCGACCCCGGCCCCTATGCGCGCTTCTGCACGCTGCAGGGCCGCAACGAGGTGCCGGAGACGCTGGATGCGCAGATGATCGAGGATGCGACACCGTTCTTCGAGCGCGGCGAGAAGATGCAGCTGCAATACGGCATCCGCAACACGCATCGCGCGATCGGCACCAAGTTCTCGGGACAGATCGTGCGGCGCAAGCGCGGCGCCGACCTGCAGGCCGACCACGTCACCGTGCGGCTGCGCGGGGCGGCGGGCCAGTCGCTCGGCGCCTTCGCGGTGCGCGGGCTCAAGCTCGAGGTCTTCGGCGATGCCAACGACTATGTCGGCAAGGGCCTGTCCGGGGCGACCATCGTGGTGCGGCCGGCGCCGTCCTCGACGCTTGTCAGCCAGGATAACACGATCATCGGCAATACCTGCCTCTACGGCGCAACCTCGGGCCGGCTGTTCGCCGCCGGCCAGGCGGGCGAGCGCTTCGCGGTGCGCAATTCCGGCGCCGTGGCGGTGGTCGAGGGGGCAGGGTCGAATGCCTGCGAATACATGACCGGCGGAACGGTCGTGATTCTCGGGCCGGTGGGCGACAATTTCGGTGCCGGCTTCACCGGCGGCATCGCCTTCGTCTACGATCCGGCCGCCGATTTCGAGCTGCGGGTCAACCCCGACACGCTGCTTTGGAATCGGGTGACGGAGGCCTACTGGGCGCAGCATCTGCGCGACCTCGTGACCGAGCACGCGCGCGAGACGCAGAGCCTCTATGCCGAGCGCCTGCTCAACGAGTGGGAGCGCACGCTGGCGCGGTTCTGGATGGTGGTGCCGCGCGACTATGCGCGCTTCCTGCCGGTTCCGATGACGGCGCCGGCGGTGGAGAAGATTCCGGCCGAGTAACCGGCCGGAAGATCTTCAGCCGAGATGCGCCGCGGCGAACTGCCGCAGCGCCCGGTAGCGGTGGCTGATCGCCGATTTTTCCGCCTTGTCGAGTTCGGCGAAACTGCGCGTCTCGCCGAGCGGCACGAAGACCGGATCGTAGCCGAAGCCGCCATCGCCGCGCGGCGCGGGGGCGATGCGCCCGCGGCACCAGCCGAGATAGGTGAAGGTCCGTCCTTCGGGTGTCGCGAGGCAGATGGCGGCGGCGAAGGCGGCGCGGTCGTCCGCCCGGCTGGCGGCGATGATGTTCGCCATCGCCGCGGCATAGCCGCCCGCCTCCTGCGCGAAGCGCGCCGAGCGCACGCCGGGCGCGCCGCCGAGGGCGGCGACCTCCAGCCCCGAATCGTCGGCGATCGCCGCGAGACCGCTCGTTGTCGCCGCCGCGAGCGCCTTGATCCGCGCATTACCGGCGAAATCCGGCGCGTCCTCCACCGGCTCCTTCAGGCCGAGCGCGCCGGAAGATACACAATCGAGCCCGTGCGGGGCGAGCAGCAGGGCGAATTCGGCGAGCTTGCCGGCATTGTGGGTGGCGATCACCACCCGCTGGCCGCGTTCGAGCCGCATCGCCGCCTCAGGCCGCATCGAGGGCCGCGCGCTGTGCCGCGAACAACTCGGCGGTGCCCTTGCGGGCAAGGCCGAGCAGGGTGCCGAAGGTCGCCTCCTCGAAGGTCGCCCGTTCGGCGGTCGCCTGGATCTCGACGATGCCGCCCGTGCCGGTGAGGACGAAATTGGCGTCCGCCTCGGCGTTGGAATCCTCGGCGTAATCGAGGTCGAGCACCGGGACGCCCCCGAACACGCCGCAGGAGACGGCCGCAACCTGGCCAATCAGCGGGTCGGTCGCGATCACGTTCGCCTTGCGCAGCGTGCGAATCGCGAGCGCGAGCGCGACCCAGGCGCCGGTGATCGCGGCACAGCGCGTGCCGCCATCGGCGTTCAGCACGTCGCAATCGAGGGTGATGGTCATTTCGCCCAGCGCCGTGCGGTCCACCACCGCGCGCAGCGAGCGGCCGATCAGCCGCTGGATTTCCTGTGTGCGGCCGGACTGCTTGCCGCGCGCCGCCTCGCGGTCGCCGCGGGTGTGGGTCGCGCGCGGCAGCATGCCGTATTCCGCCGTCACCCAGCCCTGGCCGGCGCCGCGCAGGAAGCCCGGCACCCGGCCCTCCACGCTCGCCGCGCACAGCACCTCGGTGCCGCCCATGCGGATCAGCGCCGAGCCCTCGGCATGGCGGGAGAAGCCGGTGACGATCTCCACCTGGCGCAGCGCATCGGCCATGCGGCCGCTCGGTCTCTTGATTTCGGGCATGAAGCCTCTCCTGTCGGCTGAAACGTGTCGCTTGATTTTCGCCCCGCGATACCCGACTCTGGCGCCATGGACCAGACATCCAAGCGTTCCTCCGCCCGCGCCGGTCGGCCAAAGCCGGCGGTCGGGCCGGTGCGGCTGCCGCCGGGGCTTGATGAACGCTCCGCCGCGGTGCTGCGTGAAATCGTCGAGCAATATGTCGAGACCGGCGAGCCGGTGGGCAGCCGCACGCTCTCGCGCCTGCTGCCGATGGGCCTGTCGCCGGCGACGATCCGCAACGTCATGGCGGACCTGACCGATGCCGGGCTGCTGTTCTCGCCGCATATCTCGGCCGGACGGCTGCCGACCGAGCGGGGCTTGCGCCTCTTCGTCGACGGTTTGCTGCATTTCGGCGAATTGTCGGACGAGGAGCGCGAGCGGATCGAGGCGGCGCTCGCCCAGTCCGGCCGGTCGATCCAGGACACGCTCACCGAGGCCTCCGCCCTGCTCTCGGGCCTGTCGCAGGCGGCCGGGATCGTGCTGGCGCCGAAATCGGAAGGGGCGGTCAAGCATATCGAATTCGTGCCGCTGAGTTCCGGCCGCGCCCTCGTCGTGCTGGTCTCGGCGGATGGCCAGGTCGAGAACCGGGTGATCGAGACGCCGCCCGGCGTGCCGCCCTCGGCGCTGCAGGAGGCGAGCAACTACCTCAATGCCCAGCTCTCCGGCCTGTCGCTCGGCGAATTGCGCGTTCGCGTGGCCGACGACATGAGGGCGGACCGCTCGGCGCTGGACGATCTCGCCGCCGGCATCGTCGAGGCCGGTCTTGCGACCTGGTCGGACGAGGGCAGGGGCGGTTCGCTGATCGTGCGCGGCCAGGCGCGGCTGCTCGCCGATGTCGACCAACTGGAAAAACTCGCCTCGGTGCAGCAGCTCTTCGAGCGGCTGGAGGCGCAGGAGACGATGCTGAAGCTGCTCGAACTGGCCGAGCGCTCGGAAGGCGTGCGCATCTTCATCGGCGCCGAAAGCGGGCTGTTCGGCGCCTCCGGCATGTCGATGGTGGTTGCCCCGGCGCGCTCGCGCGATGACCGGATCGTGGGCGCGATCGGCGTGATCGGGCCGACGCGGATCAATTACGGGCGCATCATTCCCGTGGTGGATTACACCGCGCGGGTGATCGGGCGGCTGCTCGGATGAGCCTGTTCTTCGACGATCTGGCGGTGGGCACCCGCTTCGAAAGCGGCACGACGACGCTCGATGCGGCGGCGATCCGGGAGTTCGCCGCGCAATACGACCCGCAGCCTTTCCATCTCGACGATGCGGCGGCGCGGACGACGCTGTTCGGCGGGCTCGCCGCCTCGGGCTGGCACACGGCGGCGGTGACGATGCGACTGCTGGTGGAGAGCGTGCCGATCGCCGGCGGGCTGATCGGCGCCGGGAACGATATCTCCTGGCCC
The DNA here is from genome assembly GCF_000724705.2 of Acidiphilium sp. JA12-A1. NCBI lineage: Bacteria > Pseudomonadati > Pseudomonadota > Alphaproteobacteria > Acetobacterales > Acidocellaceae > Acidiphilium > Acidiphilium sp. JA12-A1. The sequence goes on along the minus strand of NZ_JFHO01000046.1, from coordinate 26,196 downwards.
CGGCCGACGCGGCCGGGCGATGTGCTGCGTGTGGTTACCGACGTCGTGGAGATGACCCCCTCCGCCTCGCGCCCCGATCGCGGGCGGGTGGTGATGCGGTCGGAAACGCTGAACCAGAACGGCGAGGTGGTGCAGATCCTGCTCGCCCGGCTGGTGGTGCCGCGGCGCGCGCCGTAGCGATCCATCCGCGACCGAGCACCATGCCAGGGCGACGCCGGTCCGGCGATGAGGCCGCCGGCGCGGCGCGCCCGGTCTTGACGCTGCCGCCGCAAGTATGATTATTTTTTTATCGATAGCAGAAATAATCAATCTCAGGCGGGAACGTGGTCACAGATCGAGGCGACCGGCCATCCGGCGACGATACCGAACTCGTCACCCGGGTGGCGTGGCTCTACTACGAGGCATCCCTGACCCAGGCGGAGATCAGCGCGCAGCTTCGCATTCCGCCGGCGCGCGTGCAGCGGCTGATCGCCGGCGCCGCGCGCAGCGGCCTCGTGCGGATCCTCATCGAGGGCGATCTCGCCGGCTGCCTCGGCCTGGAGCGGACGCTGATCGAGCGCCATGGCCTGACCTATTGCCGGGTCGTTCCCGCGCTGCCCGACGCTCCGGCCGCGGCGGGCGGCGCCGCATCGTCCCGCGTCATTTCCTCGCTCGGCCGCGCGGCGGCGGCGTTTCTTCATGAAACCTTCGCCCGCGGCCAGCATCGTGTCGTCGGGTTCGGGCATGGCCGCACCATGGCCGCGACGGTCGAACACCTGCCGCGCGAGCCGCGGGAGGGGCTGAAGGTCGTCTCCATCATCGGCGCGCTCGCGCAGCGGATCGACGCCAACCCGTTCGACGTGATCCACGCGCTGGCGGAAAAGACCGGGGCGGCGGCCTATCTGCCGCCGGTGCCGTTCTATGCCCAGTCGCGCGCCGATCGCCGGGTGCTGCTGCGCCAGCGCGGCGTGGCCGAGGCGTTCGCCGTGGCGGCGGAGGCCAGTCTCTATGTCATGGGCATCGGCGAGATCGGGCGGACGGCGTCGCTCTGCCAGACCGGCATGCTGCTGCCCGAGGAACTGGAACAGGCGCGGCGCGACGGCGCGGTGGCCGAGGCGCTGGGCTCGTTCTTCGACGCCGGGGGGCGGCGCATCCGCACCGAACTGCATGACCGGCTGATCGGCATCGATCTCGCCGAAAGCGGCGATCGCGAGGTCGTCGCCGTGGCGGGCGGGATGGAGAAGCAGGCCGCGATCGCCGCGATGCTGCGCGGCCGGCTGATCACCGGGCTGATCACCGACGAGCGGACCGCTTCGTCCCTGGTGGCGGACAACGACGACGGCGCGGCGCGTGGCGCGTCCCGCAGGGTGGCGAAGGCGTGACGCGCCGGCGTTTCGCGCGCGCGAGACAGGGAGAACCGCCGTGGAGGCCGTGATCGGGCTCGACTGCAGCACCAGCGCGGTCAAGGCGCTGGCCTTCGACCGGCAGGGAAGCGTGCTGGCCACCGGCCGTGCCCGGCTCCCCTTCGCGCCCGATGCCGAAGGCCGGTTCGAGCAGGACCCGGAAGACTGGTGGCGGGCCTGCCGCGCGGCGCTCGCCGAACTGGCCGCGGGGCTCGACGGGATCGAGATCGCCGGGCTGGCGATCGCCAACCAGCGCGAGACGATCGCGCCGCTCGATGCCGGTTTCCGGCCGGTTCGGCCGGCGATCCTGTGGCTCGACGGGCGGGCGGCGGGCGATGCCGCTGCGATGGCGGAGGCCCTCGGCGCCGACCATCTGCACCGGGTCACCGGCAAGATCCCCGACCCCAATCCGGCGCTTTACAAGCTGGCCTGGATGCGCCGCTGCGAGCCGGAGCGGCTCGGCGCCAGCGCCTGGTTCGCCGAGGTGCATGGCTATCTGGTCCAGCGGCTGACGGGCCGGTTCGCGACCAGCACCGCATCGGCCGATCCGCTCGGCGTCTATGATCTCGCGGCGAAGCGCTACGCGGACGACCTGCTCGACGCGATCGGGCTGTCCGCCGCGCGGTTCGCGCCGGCGCTGCCGCCCGGCACGAAGCTGGGCGGCCTGACCGCCGAGGCCGCGCGCGCGACCGGCCTGCAAGAAGGGCTGAAGGTGATTGCCGGCGCCGGCGACGGCCAGGCGGCCGGTCTTGGCGTGAATGTGATGGAGCCGGGCCGGGCCTATCTCAACCTCGGCACCGCCGTGGTCGCCGGAATGCGGAGCGCGAGCTACCGGGTGGGGCGCGGCTTCCGCACCATGATCGCCGCGGATGGCGAGGGCTATATTCTCGAAACCTCGCTCCGTTCGGGCACGTTGCTTTGCGACTGGCTGACGCGCGACATCTTCGGCGGCGATGCAGCACTGCTCGCCGAGCTCGAACCCGCGGCGGCGGCGCTGCCGCCGGGATCGGACGGGGTGATGATCCTGCCCTATTTCCTGGGGGTGATGACGCCGCACTGGGACGGCGCCGCGCGCGGCGCGATCGTCGGGCTCGCGCCGCATCACGGCAGGGCGCATCTCCTGCGGGCGCTGTACGAAGGCATCGCCCTGGAGCAGGCCGGGGTGATGGCGCGCATCGAGGCCGAGGCCGGGCTCGCCGCGCGCGAGATCGTCGCCATCGGCGGCGGCGCGCAAAGCGACCTCTGGTGCGCGATCCTGGCCGACGCGCATGGCGTGCCGGTGCTCAGATCGGCGACGGTCGAGGCCACCAGCCTTGGCGCGGCGATGGCCGCCGCCGTCGGCGCGGGCTGGTATTCCGGATTTGCCGAGGCCGCATCGGCGATGGCCGGCGCGGTGACCGCGCGCTTCACCCCGGATGCAGGCCGCGCCGCCCTCTATGCCCGCCTGCGCCGCGCTCATGCCGGGCTCTATCCGGCGCTGCGGCCGTTCGGCGCCGCCCCGTTGACCTGAAAGGATACCACGATGAAGGCTCTCTACATCCGCGGCGTGCGGGACATCACGATCGGCGATGCGCCCGAGCCCGTGCCGGGAAACGACCGCATTGCCGTCGAGGTCGCCGGCGTCGGTGTCTGCGGCAGCGACCTGCATTATTACCTCGAAGGATCGATCGGCAGCCAGGTCATCGTCGAGCCTTTCGTGCCGGGCCATGAATTCGCCGCCCGCGTGCTCGAGGCGCGTCCGGAACTCGGCCTTGCCAAGGGCGAACTCATCGCGGTCGACCCCGCCATGCCTTGCGGCCATTGCGAATGGTGCCATCGCGGCGAGATCAATCTCTGCCCCGACACCGTGTTCAACGGCGCGCCGCCCTATCAGGGAGCGATGGCCGAACGCATGGCGATCGAGCCGCGGCAGGTCGTGAAGGTGCCGCAGCATTTCACGATCGAGGAGACGATGATGCTGGAACCGCTCGGCGTCGCGATCCATGCCATCGACCTCGCGAGGCCGCGCCTGCTGGAATCGGTTGCGGTGATCGGTTGCGGGCCGATCGGTCTGCTGATGATCGCGCTCGCCCGCCTCGCCGGCGTCGGGCAGATCCTGGCGATCGATCCGGTAGACTATCGCCGCGCGCATGCCGGCGCGCTGGGTGCCGACCGCGTCAGCGCCGACCGGCACGACATCGCCGCCTGGACCGATGGCCGCGGCGTCGATCTCGTGCTCGAGGCGACCAACGCGCCGGAGGGATTCCAGCACGCGGCCGATGTCGCGCGGATCGGCGGGCGGATCGTCCTCGTAGGCATTCCCGAAGGGGATTCCTACACGCTTGCCGCCGGGGCGGCGCGGCGCAAGGGGCTTTCCGTCAAGTTCTCGCGCCGCATGGGCCATGTCTATCCGCGCGCCATCCGCCTCGTCGCCGAACGGCGGGTCGATGTCGCGCGCATCGTCACGCACCGGTTTCCGCTGGCCGAGGGCGCCCGCGCCTTTGAAATTCAGGCGGCCTGCGCCGATGGGGCGCTCAAGAGCCTCATCCTGCCGAACGCCTGAACGGCCGGATAATTCCGGTTGCAGGCGATGATTAATCCGGGCATATGTGAAAAAATAATCAAGTGTCGCGGCAACCCCGCTTTCAAGGAGGATACGTCATGCAGAGAGTGCTGAAATACGCGCTGGCAGGGGCGACGAGCGCGCTCGTCGGCCTTGGCGCGAGCGCCCCGACCGCCCATGCCTGGACGCTTGCCCAGGCCTCCGCGCCCTACAAGGGCATGACGGTGACCGTGGTCGGGCTCGACCGGCCGAGTTACAAGGCCGCCGAGAAACTGACGCCGGAATTCGAGAAGGAAACCGGCATCCACGTGAAATGGGTGAACTACCCGTACGAGAACACGCTGAAGGCCGAGACGCTGAACTTCGTCTCGCACAGCAAGCAGTTCGACGCGATCCTGACCGACGTCGTCTGGCCGGTGGATTTCACCCGCGCCCACTGGGTCGTCCCGGTCGATCATTTCCTTGCCGACACGGCGATCGCCGATCCCGCCATCGACATCGGCGATTTCTTTCCGGTCTGGCGCCATGCCTTCACGGTGGGCGGCAAGCTCATCGGCCTGCCGTTCGATTCCTATGCCGGGCTGCTCTACTACAACAAGAAGATCCTCAAGGAGCACGGCTTCTCCGGCCCGCCGACCACCTGGACCCAGCTGCTGAACGACTACGCGGCGAAGCTCTACGATCCCTCGAAGAACCTCTACGGCTACGCGCTGCAGTCGGCCCGCGGCGAGACGCAGACGGCCGACAGCTTCACCCGCTTCCTCTGGCCCTGGGGCGGGCGTTACTTCGACGCCAAGGCGAAGAAGATGACGCTGGATTCGAAGGCGGCGATCGCCGGCGAAACCTTCCGCCAGGAGCTGGTGAAATACATGCCGAAGGGCATCATCGCGGATGATCACTCGCAGGTCGTCCAGCTGATGGGCCAGGGGCAGCTGGCGATGATCACCGAATGGTCGGCCTTCTACCCGACGCTCAAGGCCTCCTCGATCGGCAACGATCTCGGCGTCACCGTCGAGCCCAAGGGGCCCAATGGCCGCTACTCGGCCTTCGGCGGCTTCGCCTACATGGTCAGCGCGCAGGTTCCGGCGAAGGAGCAGAACGCGACCTGGCTGTTCATCCAGTGGCTGACCTCCAAGGCGATGGCGCAGCCGCTGATCGAGAACGGCGCGGTGGTCGCCCGCAAGAGCGCCGATACCGACCCGGCGCTCGATGCGAAATATCCCTACCTGAAGCCGATGGTGGAAACCTGGGAAAACGGCAGCGTGCCCGACTGGCGCCCGCAGATCGCCTGCTATCCGTATTTCTCTGAACTGGTCTCCGATTACGGCTCCGAAATCGAGGCCGGCAAATACCCGGTCGCGAAGGGGCTGAAGCTGCTCAACGCCAAGCTCCAGCACTACATGAACTCGACGGGTTGCTGGAATTCGGTCAACCTGCCGAAGCGCTGATCTTCCGGCGCGAACCATGCGCCCCGTCCGGCGGGGCGCATGCGACGCGGCGGCGCACGCTGCAAACGGGCAACGGATACCAATGGCAAACACGGACGGAACGGCAAGCCTCGCGGCCGCGAGCACGACGTTGAAGACGCCGCTGGCGCGCCGGCTGGAGCCGTGGTTCTTCGTCGGGCCGTCGCTCTTCCTGCTGCTGCTCGTCGGCCTCTACCCGACGATCTTCGTGCTCTACTACTCGTTCCATAACTGGACGATGGGCATGGGCCCGCCGACCTTCGCCGGGCTCGAGAACTACATCAACGCGCTCACCTCCCCCGGCTTTCTCGACGCCCTCAGGCGGACCGGCGAGTTCCTCATCGTCACCCTGCCGGTCGAGCTCGGCCTCGGCATGGCGATCGCGCTGGCGCTCGACCAGACCCGGAACCCCGCGCTGCGCCGCCTCGTGCAGATCCTCCTCGTGGTGCCGATCGCGACCACGCCCAGCGTGGTCGGCATGCTCGTCCAGCTGATGTTCAACACCCAGCTCGGCATCGTGAACTATCTCGGCCATCGCCTCGGCCTCGGCCAGGTGGACTGGCTCGGCAGCGGCACCGCCGCGTTCGGCATGGTGACGGTGACGCAGATCTGGGAATGGACGCCCTTCGTCGCCCTCGTGCTCTCGGCCAGTCTCGCCACCGTGCCCGGCGACATCGAGGAGGCGCTGATGCTGGAGACCGAAAGCTTCTGGGCCCGCTTCCTGCACATCAAGCTGCCCTACATGCGGCCGGGCATCGTCGCCAGCCTCGTCTTCCAGACGATCTTCACGGTGAAGACCTTCGACATGATCTACTCGATCCAGAAGGGCGGCCCCGGCAACGCGACGCAGATGGTCTCGCTGAAGATCGAGCGTATCGCCTTCCGCGGGTTCGATGTCGGGCTGGCCTCGGCGGAATCGGTGCTGACGCTCGTCTTCACCATCCTTCTCGCCCAGGCCGTGGTGAAATTCCTCTATTCGGACCGGGCGGAGGGCTAGCGATGAAACAGCGCGCCCTCACCCTGCTGCACGGACTGTTCCTGCTCGCCGTGGCGCTGGTGATCGTGTTTCCGTTCTACTGGATGATCGCCTCCTCGCTGAAGCCGGAATCGCTGATCTTCCGCCTGCCGCCGGCGTGGCGCTTCGCGCCGGACCTTGCCGGTTATGCCAAGGCGATCACCCAGAACGACATGCTGCGCGCCCTCGCCAATTCGGTGATCGTGACGGTGGGCGCGGTGGCGCTCGGCCTCGCGGTCGGCGCGCCGGCGGCCTATGCCCTGGCCCGCTACGAGTTCCGCGGCCGCGCGCAGATCCAGTTCTGGTACGTGACGAACTGGATGCTGATCCCCGTCGTGGTGCTGATCCCGTTCTATCTTCTCGCGGCCGACCTGCAGCTGATCAACAACCCGGTCGTGCTGATCCTGATCTACCAGACCTTCGTCGTGCCGCTGGTCGTCTGGCTGCTGGTCGACCAGTTCCGCGCGGTTCCGGTGGCACTTGAGGAAGCGGCGCTGCTCGACGGCATGAGCCGGTTCGGCATCTTCCTGCGCATCACCCTGCCGCTGACGCTGCCGGGCATCACCGTCGCCGCCATCCTGGCCGGCATCTTCGCCTGGAACGACCTGCTCTACGCCTTCATCCTCACCCCCTCGAACGATGCGCGGACGGCGCCGGTCGTCATGATGGGATTCCTCGGCGGCTACATCATCCCGTGGCAGACGGTGATGTCCTGCGCCGTGATGATCTGCGCGCCGGTCGTCGTCGGCGGCATCGCGATCCACAAATACATTGCCCGCGGCCTGACGCTGGGCGCAGTGAAGTAGCCGGCGGGAGACAAGCGTGGCAGAGATCATCATCGAGGGCGTGACCAAGCGGTTTGCCGCGGTCGAGGCGCTGCAGCGGGTCGACCTCGCGATCGCCGACGGCGAGTTCATGGTGCTGCTCGGCCCCTCGGGCTGCGGCAAGACGACGCTGCTGCGCATGATCGCCGGGCTCGAGACGCCGAGCACCGGCCGCATCCTGATCGGCGGCACCGACGTGACGCTGCTGCCGCCGGCCCGCCGCGACGTCGGCATGGTCTTCCAGAACTACGCGCTCTATCCGCACATGACGGTGCGGCAGAACATCGCGCTCGGCCTGAAGCTGCGCGGCCTCGATGCCGCGGAGATCGAGCGGCGGATCGGCTTCGTCGCCAACCTGGTGCAGATCGCGCCCTATCTCGACCGCAAGCCGCGCGCGCTGTCCGGCGGGCAGCGCCAGCGCGTCGCCCTGGCGCGCGTCATCGCGCGCGAGCCGTCGGTCTCGCTGATGGACGAGCCGCTGTCGAACATCGATGCCCAGCTGCGCACCATCATGCGCGCCGAATTGCTGCGGATCCACCGCAAGGTGGGCATGACGACGATCTACGTCACCCACGACCAGGAAGAGGCGATGGGCCTCGGCGATCGCATCACGGTGATGAATTTCGGCCGCGTCGAGCAGATGGGCACGCCGGACGACATCTATGCCCGCCCGGCCAACGCCTTCGTCGCCCGCTTCATCGGCGCGCCGCGGATGAACCTCGTGCGCGCCGCCCACGGCATCGGGCGCGACGTGATCGACACGCCGTCGCTCCGCGCGCCGCTGCCGCCCGGCGTGGCCGTGCCGGACGACGTGCTGGTCGGCTTCCGCGGCGAGGATGCGCGGCCCGGCGCCGCCGCCCCCGGCGAGATGGCGATCGGCGGCGTGATCGACGTGGTCGAGCATCTCGGCGCGCAGATCGAGGTGCATTTCCGCACCGCGGACGGCCAGGAAGTCGTCGTCCGCCGGCCGCGCAACGAGCGCCACTGGCGCGAGGGCGAGCGGATCGACCTCGCCGTGCCGGCCGACAACATGCATCTCTTCGACGCGCAAGGCGGGGCCGCGTTGCGCCCGCCGGGACATTGAGGAGGAACGCGATGGGAGGTTCGGGAACCGGGCGTTTCGCGGGGCGGCGCATCCTGGTCACCGGCGCGGGCAAGGGTATCGGCCGGGTCGCGGTCGCGATGCTCGCGGCGGAGGGCGCGGAGGTCATCGCCGCCAGCCGCGCGCCCGACGACCTCGCAAGCCTCGCCGCCGAGACCGGCTGCCGGATCCACGCCGTCGACCTCGCCGATGCGGCGGCGGCGGCGGCCATGGCGGAGGCGGCGCTGCCGGTCGATGCCCTGGTCAACAATGCCGGGATCGCCGAACTCGCGCCGTTCGTCGACACCACGGCCGAGATGTTCGACCGGATCATGGCGGTGAACGCGCGGGCGCCGATGCTGGTCGCCCAGGTCGTGGCGCGGGACTGGATCCGCCGCGGGGTGAAGGGGACGATCGTCAACGTCTCCTCGATCGCGAGCCTCTGGGGCACGCCGGATCACGCAGCCTATGGCGCGTCCAAGGCGGCGCTCGATTCGCTGACGATGACGATGGCGCAGGAACTCGGCCCGTTCGGCATCCGCACCAACAGCGTCAACCCGGTGGTGACGCTGACGCCGATGGCCGAGCGCGCCTGGAGCGATCCCGCCAAGGCCGGCTCCATGCTGGCGCGGATCCCGCTGCGCCGGTTCGCGCAGCCGGAGGAGGTGGCGTCGGTGATCGCCTTCCTGCTCTCGGATGCGGCCAGCATGGTGAACGGCGCGATCCTGCCGGTCGATGGCGGGTTCACCGTCGCCTGACCGTCCGCCCGCGGGCGGTTACCTGCGGGCCGTGGACGTCTCCGCCGGCTCGCGGAGCATCGCCTCGCGGGCTGCGGTGGCGAGCTGGTCGACCCGCTCGTTCATCGGGTCGCCGGCATGGCCGCGCACCCAGATCCATTCGATCTCGTGCGGCTTCGCCGCGGCCAGCACTCGCTGCCAGAGCTCGTAATTCGCCACCGGGTCGCCCTGCGCGTTGCGCCAGTTCCGCCGCACCCAGCCGGTATGCCAGCGGGTGATGCCGTTGCGCAGATATTCGCTGTCGGTGTGCAGCTTCACCCGGCACGGGCGCTTCAGCGCTTCCAGCGCGGCGGCGGCGGCGGTCAGTTCCATGCGGTTGTTGGTGGTCTCGCGCTCGGCGCCGGACATTTCCCGCTCCGCCGCGCCGAAGCGCAGCACCGCCGCCCAGCCGCCGGCGCCCGGATTGGGCTTGCAGCCGCCATCGGTCCAGATCTCGACCAGTCCGCCCGGCTCAGACGCCATAATCGGCCGCCGATCCCGCCTGCAGGTGAAAGCGCAGGCGCCAGTAATAGTCGAGCGGGTCCTTGCGCGTCACCAGCGCGTCGTCCGGCGTGTTGATCCAGTCATAGAGCCGGGTGAGCAGGAAGCGGATCGCCGCCCCCCGGCAGAGCACCGGCAGCGCCTCGGTCTCGGCGGCCGAGAGCGGGCGGACCGCCTGGTAGCCGCGCAGCAGCGCGCGCGACTTGGTGATGTTGAAGCTGAAATCCGGCTCGAAGCACCAGGCGTTGAGGCACACCGCGATGTCGTAGGCGTAAAGGTCGGTCGCGGCGAAATAGAAATCGATCAGCCCCGAGATCGCGTGGTCGAGGAAGAACACGTTGTCGGGGAACAGGTCGGCATGGATGTGCCCGCGCGGCAGCGCTCCCGGCCAGGCGGCGAGGGTGGCGTCCAGCGCCGTGCGAACCTCGCCGGTCAGGCCCGGCCGCACCGCATCGCCGCTGTCGCCGCAGCGCGCGAGCAGCGGCGGCCAGCCCTGCGGGCCGAGCGCGTTGGCGCGGGTCGGCGCGTAATCCTCGCCGGCGAGATGCATCCGCGCCATCGCCGCGCCGAGCGGGCCGCAATGCGCGACCGTCGGCCGCCGCGGCCACACGCCGGGCAGGAAGGTGGTGATCGCCGCGATCCGCCCGGCCAGCGGATTGAGATTGGCGCCGTCGCGCGCGCGCACCGGCAGCGGGCAGGGCAGGGATTTCGCGGCGAGATGTTCCATCAGCCCGAGAAACCAGGGCAGGTCCGCCGGGTCGACCCGCCGTTCGTAGAGCGTGAGGATGAAGTCGCCCTCGGTGGTGCGCAGCGAATAATTGCTGTTCTCGACCCCCTCGGCGATGCCGCGGAACGCGACCATGCGGCCGATGTCGTATCCTTCGAGGAACGCGGCCAGCGCGTCGTCCGTCACTTCCGTATAGACTGCCATGGCCCCGGGAGATGACCGATCGCCGATTTGATGGCAAGGGAGAACCGACAAATCGGATGGAGACAGAGTTGACCCGCATCGCCCGCCTTGCCGCCCTGTTCGTCCCGCTCGCTCTTGCCGCCTGCGCCGGCGGGTCCGGCCCGAAGCTCGACTGCCCGCAGGTCGCCGTGCTCCAGCAGGCGAGCCGCCTGGTCCGCAGCGCCGGCCCGTCCGACGAGGTCGCGGCCCGGATCATCGATGCCAGGGTCACCGGCGTCGCCGGCAAGTGCACCGCGCGCGGCCATCATGGCGAGCGTGTCGTCTTCCGCATCGGCTTCGCCGCGACCAAGGGCCTCGCCGCCCGGCAGGACGACTTCACATTGCCGTATTTCGTGGCGATCACCGAGGGCGACAGCATCATCGCCAAGCAGGTCTATCCGGTGCGCTTCGATTTCCGCAACGGCGCGACGCAGGCCGTCGCCACCACGAAGCCGATCCGGCTCGATTTCCCGAACGCGCCGCGCAGCGCCGCGCAGCAGGTGCTGGTCGGCTTCCAGATGACGCCGTCCGAACTCGGCCAGGCGCGCGGCACGGCGCGATGAACGTGCCGGCGCCGGAGGTGATGGCGCACCACCAGGGTGCGGACTATCTCGACTGCCTCGGCCGGCTGCACCGTGCCCTTGCACCGCGCCGCTATCTCGAGATCGGCGTCTGGCGCGGCGAGTCGCTGGCCTTGGCGGAAGCCGAGAGCCTCGCGATCGACCCCGATTTCCGGCTCGACCGCGACGTGCTCGCCGGCAAGCCCGCCTGCCATCTCTTCGCCTGCACGAGCGACGATTTCTTCGCCCGGCGCGACCCGCTGGCGCTGCTCGGCGGCCCGGTCGATTTCGCCTTCCTGGACGGGATGCACCGCTTCGAGTTCCTGCTCCGCGACATCGTCAACACCGAGCATGTCTGCCACGGGCGCAGCGTGATCGCGCTGCATGACTGCCTGCCGATCGACCCGCGCATCACCAACCGCGACCAGAACCCCGACCTGCGCCGCGACGCCGTGGTGCCCGGCTGGTGGGCCGGCGATGTCTGGAAGGTCGCCGTGCTGCTGCGCCGCTACCGGCCGGAGCTGCGGCTGCTGGCGCTGGATGCCCCGCCGACCGGGCTGCTGCTGGTCACCGGGCTCGATCCGGCGAGCCGCCGCCTCGAGGACAACTACGAGGCGATGGTCGCCGACATGATGGATGTCGATCTCGCCGCTTTCGGCACCGCGCGGCTGTTCGACCTGCTCGCCCCGCGCCCGACCGCGCTGCTCGACGATCCCGCCGCCCTCGCCGCGGCGCTGTTCCCATGACCGCCCCGTTCGAGGGCGCGGCGCTCGTGACGGGCGGCGCGAAGCGGCTGGGGGCCGCGATCGTCCGCAGCCTGTCGCAGGCCGGCTTTCCGGTCGTCATCCACCACCGCGCCTCGCCCGGCAAGGCCGAAGCCCTTGCCGCCGAGCTGCGCGCCCAGGGCGGGGTGGCGCATGTCCTGGCCGCCGACCTCGCCGATCCGGCGGCGGTCGAATCCCTGATCGCGCGGGCCGAGGCGCTGGCCGGGCCGATCAGCGTGCTGGTCAACAACGCCTCGCGCTTCGAGTTCGATTCCGCCGCCAGCGTCACCGCCGCCTCGATCGCCGCCCACATGGCGCCGAACCTCGCCGCGCCGGTGCTGCTGGCGCGCGACATGGCGGCACGGATCGGCGACCGGCAGGGCGTGATCGTCAACCTGCTCGACCAGAAACTCGCGAACCTGAACCCGGATTTCTTCGCCTATACGCTGTCCAAGGCCGCCCTCGCCGCGGCGACCGAGATGCTCGCGATGGCGCTGGCGCCGGCGATCCGGGTCTGCGGTGTCGCCCCGGGGCTGACGCTGATCGCCGCGAAGCAGAGCGAGGAGAATTTCCGCCGCGGCCAGAGCGCAACACCGCTGCGGCGCGGCTCGCAGCCGGAGGACATCGCGCGCGCGGTGCGTTTCATCGTCGAAACCCCGTCGGTCACCGGCACCACGCTCTATGTCGATGCCGGCGAGCACCTGATGCGCCGGCAGCGCGACGTGTCGTTCAACGCCGGGTAACGCGGCGGATCAGCCGGGCGAGCGGCAGCACGGCGCGCACCGGCCAGGGCCCATCGGGCCAGACCAGTTCGGCGTTCAGCCGGGCGAGCGCCGCGGCGTGCACCGCGTCCAGCGCATGGCGGGCCTCCTGCCGGCGCAGCCTTTCCTCGAGGTCGAGAATCCGGTCCTGCAATCCCGCGATCTTTTCGTCGCGGCTCGCGATCATGCGCCGGAAGACGGCATCGACAGGGGAACGCGGAAGGTCGGTCGGGCGGAGATCGGCAATTGGCATATGCACGTTATACGTGTGGTCATGTAACGCCCAAAATTAAAAATTGTAATCGTTGCGGCTTTCGTTCCGCGGCCATCCGACCGCGCCGGCCCTTGTGCAGGGTCGGGCCGTGTCCTAATTGCGGCGCATGACCGAAGACACGCTGAACGCCGAACCCGTGCTCGACGCGGGGGCGGATCCCTTGGAGGCCGGCAGCGAGAGGGCGCCCGCTTCCGAGGCCGAGCAGCTTGCCGCCGCCCGCGAGCGGATCGCCGCCCTCGAGGCGGAGTCCGCCGATCTGCGGGACAAATGGGTGCGCGCGCAGGCGGAGATGGAGAACCTGCGGGCCCGCACGCGGCGCGAGGTGGAGGATGCGCGGCTCTACGCCGTGCAGAAATTCGCCGCCGACGTTGCCGAGACCGCCGAGAACCTTCGCCGCGGGCTGGATGCGCTGCCGCCGCCGCAGGAGGGCGAGTCGCCACTGCTCGCCAGGCTGCGCGACGGTTTCGCCGGGGTGGAGCGCAGCTTCATCGCCATGCTCGAACGCCACGGCATCCGCGCCGAGGAGGCGATGGGCGCGACATTCGACGCCGACAAGCACCAGGCGATGGGCGAGCAGGAGACATCCGATGCCCCGCCGGGCACGGTGATCCAGGCCTGGAGCCGCACCTGGACGCTGAACGGCCGCCTGCTCAAGCCGGCGATGGTCGTCGTCGCCAGGGCGCAGGCGGGCAAGCCGCTGGATATCGAGGCGTGAGCCTTGAGTTTTCGTTAACGCCGGGCGGCTAAATTTCCGCAGCCGCCGGCCGGCCGCCCCTTGTGCCTTCGGGGGTGGTTCAATACATCAACGGGGTGAAACAATAGGGGTGCGCCCGATGCTTCGGGTCCGGCTCACCCGCTGAAAGGAGCGTTTCTATGAGTAAGGTCATCGGTATCGACCTCGGCACCACGAATTCCTGCGTCGCGATCATGGAGGGCAAGGATGTCCGCGTGATCGAGAACAGCGAGGGCGCACGCACGACACCGTCGATGGTCGCCTTCTCCGAGAGCAACGAGCGTCTGGTCGGCCAGTCCGCCAAGCGTCAGGCGGTCACCAACCCGACGAACACGCTGTATGCGGTCAAGCGCCTGATCGGCCGCCGCTATGACGATCCCACCGTCGAGAAGGACAAGGGACTCGTCTCGTACAATATCGTGCGCGGCGACAATGGCGATGCCTGGGTCGAGTCGCGCGGCCAGCGCTACGCGCCGAGCCAGATCTCGTCCTTCGTGCTGACCAAGATGAAGGAAACCGCCGAGGCCTATCTCGGCGAAGCCGTGACCCAGGCGGTCATCACCGTCCCGGCCTATTTCAACGACGCCCAGCGCCAGGCCACCAAGGACGCCGGCAAGATCGCCGGGCTCGAGGTGCTGCGCATCATCAACGAACCGACGGCGGCGGCCCTCGCCTACGGCATGGACAAGAAGCAGGGCGGCACGATCGCGGTCTACGACCTCGGCGGCGGCACGTTCGACATCTCGATCCTCGAACTGGGCGACGGCGTGTTCGAGGTGAAGTCCACCAACGGCGACACCTTCCTCGGCGGCGAGGATTTCGACCAGCGCGTGATCGACTACCTGGCCGAGGAGTTCAAGCGCGAGCAGGGCATCGACCTGCGCAAGGACAAGCTCGCCCTCCAGCGCCTGAAGGAAGCCGCTGAAAAGGCGAAGATCGAGCTGTCCTCCTCGAAGGAGACCGAGATCAACCTGCCCTTCATCACCGCCGACGCCTCGGGGCCGAAGCATCTCGTGATGAAGCTGACCCGTGCCAAGCTCGAAAGCCTCGTGGATGATCTGGTCGAGCGCACGCTCGGCCCGTGCCGCGCGGCGCTGAAGGATGCCGGTGTCACCGCCGGCGAGATCGACGAGGTGATCCTGGTCGGCGGCATGACCCGCATGCCCAAGGTCATCGAGACGGTGAAGACCTTCTTCGGCAAGGAACCCGCCCGCAACGTCAACCCCGACGAGGTGGTCGCCATCGGCGCCGCCATCCAGGGCGCGGTGCTCAAGGGCGACGTCAAGGACGTCCTCCTGCTCGACGTCACCCCGCTCTCGCTCGGCATCGAGACGCTGGGCGGCGTGTTCACCCGCCTGATCGACCGCAACACCACGATCCCGACCAAGAAGAGCCAGACCTTCTCCACCGCCGACGACAACCAGACCGCCGTGACCATCAAGGTCTACCAGGGCGAGCGCGAGATGGCGGCGGACAACAAGCTGCTCGGCAATTTCGACCTGACCGGCATTCCCCCGGCCCCGCGCGGGGTGCCGCAGATCGAGGTCACCTTCGACATCGACGCCAACGGCATCGTCTCCGTCTCGGCGAAGGACAAGGCGACCGGCAAGGAGCAGCAGATCCGCATCCAGGCCTCCGGCGGCCTGTCGGACACCGATATCGAGCGCATGGTGAAGGACGCCGAGGCGAACGCCGCGGCCGACAAGGCCAAGCGCGAGCTGGTCGATGCCCGCAACCATGCCGACGGCCTCGTCCACCAGACCGAGAAGACGCTGAAGGACAACGAGGGCAAGGTCTCCGCCCAGGACAAGGGCGAGGCCGAGGCAGCGATCGCCGCGGTGCGCTCCGCGCTGGAGGGCAGCGATCTCGAGGCGATCAAGTCGGCCACCGAGCGGCTGACCCAGGTCGCCATGCGGATTGGCGAGGCGATGTACAAGGCGCAGGCCGAGGCCGGCGCCGCCCAGCCGGGCGCCGAGACGGCCGCGCCGGGCGACAAGGTGGTCGACGCCGAATTCGAGGATGTCGACGACAAGAAGAAGTCCGCGTGACGTCGTCCGCCGCGCGATAGACGGTTACCAGTCCCGGGCCAGCAATGGTCCGGGACATTCTTGTTTCAGAGATTGTCGGGGTTAAGCCGGGACCATGGCGAAGACGGATTATTACGAACTTCTCGGCGTGTCGCGGGGCGCTTCGGCCGATGAGCTGAAGAAGGCCTATCGCAAGCTGGCGATGCAGTACCACCCGGACCGCAACCCGGGCGACGCCGCGGCCGAGCAGAAATTCAAGGACATCAACGAAGCCTACGACGTCCTCAAGGACGAGCAGAAGCGCGCCGCCTATGACCGCTTCGGCCATGCCGCGTTCGAGAATGGCGGCGGGCCGGGGGCCGGCGGCTTCGGCGGCGGGTTCGGCGGCTTCGGCGGGTTCGAGGGCGGCATCGGCGACATTTTCGAGCAAATGTTCGGCGAGGCGATGGGCGGCCGCCGCGGTGGCCGCACCGAGCGCGCGGGCGCCGACCTGCGCGCCGCCGTCGAGATCGACCTGACCCAGGCCTTCACCGGCACCAAGACCGAGATCCGCGTGCCCACGCGCGTGTCCTGCGATGCCTGTTCGGGCACCGGCTCGGCCGACAAGTCCGCCGCGAACGACACCTGCCCGACCTGTGGCGGCGCCGGCAGGGTGCGCGCCCAGCAGGGCTTCTTCGTCGTCGAGCGCACCTGCCCGACCTGCGGTGGCGCCGGCCGCACCGTGCGCAATCCCTGCCGGGTCTGCTCCGGCGCCGGCACCGTGCCGCGCGAGCGCACGCTCTCGGTCACCATTCCCGCCGGCGTCGAGGACGGCACGCGCATCCGCCTCTCCGGCGAGGGCGAGGCCGGCGGCCGCGGCGCGTCGCCCGGCGATCTCTACGTTCATGTCTCGATCCGCCCGCACCCGATCTTCCAGCGCGATGGCGCCAACGTGTTCTGCCGTGTGCCGCTGCGCATGGCCCAGGCCGCCCTCGGCGGCGAGATCGAGGTTCCGGCGATCGACGGCACGCGCGCCCGCGTCAAGATCCCCGCCGGCACCCAGACGGGCGACCAGTTCCGCCTGCGCGGCAAGGGGTTCTCGGTGCTGCGCAGCACGGCGCGGGGCGACATGTATATCCAGGTCGCGGTCGAGACGCCGCAGAACCTGACGAAGCGCCAGCGCGAACTGCTCGAGGAATTCGAGCGCGAGGCCGGCAACACCGCCTCCGGCAGCCCGGAACACGAGGGATTCTTCGCCAAGGTGAAGGAATTCTTCGACGGGCTGTGACGCGCCTCACGGCCGGCGGCCTGCCTCGCGGGCGATCGCCGTTGCGTTCCGCCGCCCGCGCGCCAACTATCTGGACGGGGCTACAACCAACAGGATGAAGGACATGAAGCCAGTTCTGCCTGCCGCCGCCGCCATCGCCCTTCTGCTCGCCGGCTGCGCCGTGGCGCCGCCGAGCGGGCCGAGCGTCGTCTCGATGCCCGGGCCGGGCGTCTCGTTCGACCAGTTCCGCCATGACGACTCGCTCTGCCGTTATTACGCGAGCCGCCAGATCAACCCGGCCGAGGCGCAGGCCGCCGGCCAGTCGGCCACCAACACGGCGGTCGGCGGCACGCTGCTCGGTGCCGCGGCCGGCGCGCTGCTCGGCGCCGCGGGCGGCAATGCCGGCACCGGCGCCGCGATCGGCGCGGGCTCCGGCCTGCTGCTCGGCAGCGCCATGGGCGGGGGCAACGCCCAGAACGCGGCGGACTCGATGCAGGCGCGCTACAACGTGGCCTATGCGCAGTGTATGGTGGCGCACGGCAACAAGATGGAAGGCTATGCGCGCGGATACGGACCGGCCTACAACTACGGCGCGCCCGCCTACGCGCCGCCCGGCTACTACGCCTATCCGCATTACTGATCCGGTCCGGGCCGGCGGCGCGGCGCTTGGTGCCGCGCCGCCGCCGATGACGCGGGAGAGGCGGCGGCGGCCGCGCTGGCGCATTCCCCTGCCGGTTTCGCTGGCCCTGCACGCGGCGATCCTGCTGCTGCTGCTCTACGTGGTGCATTCCCGCCGGCTGCCGGAGCCGCAACCCGAATCCGGCATCGCGGTCGTGTTCCAGAATTCCGGCCTCACCCACACCGCGAAGCGGAACGCCGCGCCGAAGACGCCGACCCATGCGCCGAACGCGGTGCCGAACCTGCCGCCGCCGCCGCCCATGGCCGCGCCGCCGCCACAGCCGCAACCGGCGCCTCGGCCGGCACCGTCGCCCGCCCCGCCGCCGGCGGTTCATCTCAACATGAAGACCTTCACCCCGCCGGCGATGCAGGCCGCCATCATCCCGCAGGCGCCGCCGGTGCCGAAGTCACCGCCGCACCAGGCCCGGCCCGCGCCGCGCCACTCCTACATGGTGATGAACGGCATGTCGTTCGGCACCCGGCCGACCACCGCGCTCGCCCACCGCAGCACGGCGCTCAACCTCGCCCCCGCAGCACCCGACTTCAACCGGCACGCGCCGGACATCGTCTTCAAGGGCAAGGCCGGTCCGGACTGGCAGAGCGCATTCAACAAATGGGTGAACACCCACGACTATTACCCCGAGGGTGCCGCCGCCCAGGGCCAGCAGGGCTCGGTGACGGTCAGCTTCACCGTGTTGCCCGACGGGCGGGTGATCGACCTGCGCATGGTCCGCCGCTCCGGCGCGCCGCTGCTCGACATGGCGTGGTACGGTCTGTTCAACGGCGCGCATGTGCCGAAATTCCCGCCAGGCTCGAAAGCGAAATCCGAGCAGGTAACGGCAACCATCCACTACATCCTGATCCACTGACCCCGCCCCGCGCGGGGCAGGGCAGGGACCAGCCCCGCGCCGCGGCGGAGAAAAAAATCAGGCGCGCCGCACCCGGCGGATCGCGCCCGCCGCCTCCAGCGCGGCGATCTCGGCCTCGGTATAGCCATGCTCGGCGAGGATCTCGTCGAGATGCGCGGCAAAGCCGGGCGGCGGCGCGTGCGGCCCGCCCGGCGTGCGGGAGAACTTGATCGGCGTGCCCAGCGTGCGCACCCCGTCCAGTTCCGCCACCATGCCGCGATGCCGCGCATGCGCGCTCTCCAGCGCCGCGTCCACCGGCCGCACCGGCCCGGCGGGAATCCCGGCGCGGATCATCCGCTCGGCCAGCGCCTCGCCGTCATGCGCGGCGAGGGCCTCGGTCAGCGCCGCGGTCATCGCCGCGCGGTTGGCGAGACGGTCGGCATTGGTGGCGAAGCGCGGATCGGCGGCGATGTCCGGCCGCTCCAGCAGCGCGCAAAGCTTGCGGAACTGCCCGTCATTGCCGCCGGCGACGAAGATCTCGCAGGTCGCGGTGGGGAAGGTGTCATAGGGGGCGATGTTCGGATGGGCATTGCCGGTCGCCGCCGGCCGCTTGCCGTTGAGCAGGTAGTTCGCCGCCGCCGGATGCAGCAGCGCCATGCCCGCATCGTGCAGCGTCATGTCGATGAACTGGCCGCGCCCCGAGCGCTGCCGCTCCTGCAACGCCATCAGGATGCCGATCGCCGAATACAGCCCGGTCGCGAGATCGACCACCGGCGTGCCCATCCTGAGCGGCCCCTCGCCGGGACGGCCGTTGATGGTCATCAGCCCGGTCATCGCCTGCACCACCGCGTCATAGCCCGGCAGCCCGCCGAACGGTCCGTCGGCGCCGAACCCCGAGATCCGGCAATGCACGAGGCGCGGAAAGCGCGGGGCCAGCGCCGCCTGCCCGATATTCCATTTCTCCAGCGTGCCGGGCTTGAAATTCTCCACCAGCACGTCGGCGTCCTCCAGCAGCCGCAGAAGCACCGCGCGGCCCTGCTCGTGCGCGAGGTCGAGCGTCATCGCCCGCTTGTTGCGGTTGGCGCCGAGGAAATAGCTCGCATCCCGCGCTCCGTCCGCCCGTTCGAGGAAGGGCGGCCCCCAGTCGCGCACCTCGTCGCCCTGCGGCGGCTCGATCTTGATCACGTCCGCGCCGTGATCGGCGAGGATCATCGTGCAATACGGCCCGCCCAGCACCCTGGTCAGGTCGATCACCTTCAGCCCGGTCAGCGCGCGCTCGGTCATGGCGGTGGTCATGGTCCCCTGTCGAATTCGGTATCGCGCCCATCTGATGCTATGGACGCGGCCTCGACACAAGCAGGACAGGGAAGGGAGCAGAGATGGAACTCGGACTGAAGGGCAGGCGGGCGATCGTGTGCGCGGCGAGCAAGGGGCTCGGCCGCGCCGTCGCGTTTTCCCTCGCCCGCGAGGGCGTGGATCTGGTGATCACCGCGCGCGGCGAGGCGGCGTTGGCCGAAACGGCGGCGGCGATCCGCGCCGAGACCGGCGTCAAGGTCGAGATCGCGGCGGGCGACATCACCACCGAATCGGGCCGCGCCGCGGCGCTCGCCCTCTGCCCCGCGCCGGACATCCTGATCAACAACGCGGGCGGCCCGCCGGCCGGCGATTTCCGCAAGTTCACCGATGCCGACTGGGAAGCCGCCCTGCGCGCCAACATGCTCACCCCGATCGCGCTGATCCGTGCGACGGTCGATGGCATGATCGAGCGCCGCTTCGGCCGCATCGTCAACATCACCTCGGCGGCGGTGAAATCGCCGATCCCCGCCCTCGGCCTGTCGAATGGCGCCCGCGCCGGGCTGACCGGCTTCGTCGCCGGCCTCGCCCGCCAGGTCGCGAAGCACAACGTGACGATCAACAATCTTCTCCCCGGCCCGTTCATGACCGACCGGCTGCGCGACAACGCGGCCACCGCCGCCCGCGCCTCCGGCCGCTCGGTGGAGGACGAACTCGCCGCCCGCGCCGCCGCCAACCCGACCGGCCGCGTCGGCACGCCGGAGGAATTCGGCGATGCCTGCGCCTTCCTCTGCTCGGCACAGGCGGGCTTCATCGTCGGCCAGAACCTGCTGCTCGATGGCGGCGCCTTCAACGCGGCGTTCGGCTGACCTTGCCCTACCCGGTCTCGGATCATTACGACGGCGCGCGCTTCTTCAACCCCGAAGGTGCGCGCCGCCGCACCGGCCGCTTCCCGATGCTCCGCTGGGTGACACGGCGCGAGGGACGGGCAAAATGGCCCGACCGGGTGGAAAACCGGATCTTTGCTCCGCCGCCCGCCGAGGTGGCGGAGGGCGAGGCGGCGGTGACGTTCATCGGCCATGCGAGCTTCCTGATCCGCCTGCCGGGCCTCGTGCTGCTGACCGACCCGATCCTGTCGGAGCGCTGCTCGCCGGTCGGCTGGGCCGGGCCGCGCCGGGTCCGCCCGCCGGGCCTCACGCTCGACGCGATGCCGAAGCCGGACGCGATCCTGCTCTCGCACAACCATTACGACCATTGCGACATCCCGACCCTCGCCGCCCTGCACGCGCGCTTCGGCCGCACCCCGATCTTCGCGCCGCTCGGCAACCGCGCCTTTCTCACCCACAAGGGGCTCGGCCCGGTCACCGAACTGGACTGGTGGCACCATGCCGAGCTGCACGGCACCCGCATCACCCTGACCCCGGCGCGGCATTTCGCCGCCCGCACCCTGCGCGACCGCAACACCACGCTCTGGGGCGGTTTCATGCTGCGCCACGCCGCCGGACAGCTCTATTTCGCCGGCGACACCGGCTATACCGGCTATTTCCGCATGATCCGCGAGCGCCTCGGCCGCCCCGGCCTCGCCTTGCTGCCGATCGGCGCCTACGAGCCGCGCTGGTTCATGGGCAATGTCCACATGAACCCGGCGGATGCGGTGCGCGCCTTCGCCGAGCTCGGGGCCGCCCGCGCGGTGGGGATGCATTTCGGCACGTTCCAACTCACCGACGAGGCGATCGACGCCCCGGAGCGCGACCTCGCCGCCGCCCGTGAGGCCGCCGGCCTGCCGGCAGCGCGTTTCACCACGCTCGATGTCGGCGAGACCGGCCTGTTCCGCCTCGATCCCGGCTGATTGACCTCAGCCGGATCAAAAACCCGGCTGACTGACCTCAGCCGGCGCGAAAACCCGGCTGACTGACCTCAGCCGGATCAAAAACCCGGCTGATTGGGTTCAGCCGCGCGTCGCCTCGATCCGCGGCGGGTTGCGCAGCGTCTGCAGGATCACGCAATGCCGCTCGGTGCTCTGGATCAGCCGCGCCACGGTTGCCTCGTCCGCATCGGTGTCGAGATCGAAGCGGAGCGAAATGTCGGTGACACCCACCGGCGCGGCGCGGTCGATCGCCAACGTGCCGCGCGCGTCCCACACCCCCTCGGCGGTGATGCTGCCGCGCTTCACAATCACCCCCATCGCGGTGGCGACGGCGGAGAGCGTCACCCCGGCGCAGGCGACCAGCGCCTCCAGCAGCATGTCGCCCGAACAGGCCTGCGAGCCGTCGCCGCCGGCCGCCTCGTGCAGCCCGGCGGTCACCTCGCCGTCATGGCCGCGCACCACGCAGGCGATCCCGCCCTGCACGATCTCGCCCACCGCGCGCGAGACGATCCGCGCCGCGGCGGCGTCCTCGCGGTATTTCTGCTTCAGCGGCGCCTGCAGGGCGCGGAGTTCGGCGGCATCCATGGCGGTCTCCCGAAGATCGATCCTCGTTGATGAAGATGCGGCTGCGGCGCGGTTCAGGCAAGCCGCCGCGCGGGCCTCAATGCTCTGCGGCGGGGGCGGGTTCGACCGTATTGGGCTTGGGCATCGGCCGGTTTTCGACGACGCGCAGGAACTGGTGCGACATCGCGTGATAGACCGGCTCCTTGCAGACCAGCCGCGAGGCCATGGTGCCGAGAATCGCGGCGATGCCCACCGGCACCGACATCGACGGATCGGACGTCATCTCGATCACGATCACCGCCGCCGTCAGCGGCGACTGCACGACGCCGGCGAAATACCCGGCCATGCCGACCATCGCGAATCCCGCCACCGGCAGGCCCGGCAGCAGATGCACGAACGCCGTGCCGACACCGACGCCCACGGCGAGCGAGGGCGCGAAAATCCCCCCCGGAATCCCCGAGAGATACGACACCAGGGTGGCGAGGAATTTCAGCGGCCCGAAATCGACCGGCGGCAGCACGCCCGAGACCATCGCATCCCGCGCATTGGCATAGCTCGCATCGAACACCATCCCGTGCGAGGCGTAGCCGATCGCCGCGAGCACGAGGCCGCAGAAGGCGGCGAAGACCACCGGCCGCTTCTGCGCGAGCCGGTTGACCGTGCCGGGCAGGAACTTCCACGGCGTCACCAGGATCTGCGCGAACAGCCCGCCCGCGAGCCCGCCGATCACGGCGCAGACCGGGATCAGCAGCCAGATCCAGTCGAGCCTCAGCACCGCGTGCGAGAAGCCGAAATAAGGCTGGTAGCCGAGGACGAAGAGCAGGGTGATGCCGCTGGCGAAGGCGGCGAGAATGATCGAGCGCACCTGCCGGTCGTCGAAGCTGCGCGCCATCTCCTCGATCGCGAAGACGATGCCGGCCACCGGCGCGTTGAAGGCGCAGGTGATGCCCGCGGCACCCCCGGCGAGGATCAGCAGCCGTTGCAGCGCATGGGTGCGCTCCAGCCCCATCCGCCCGCAAATGTTCATCGCCGCACAGCCGATCTGCACCGTCGGCCCTTCCTTGCCGATCGACGCGCCGGTGGCGAAGCCGATCAGGGTGAGCAGGAACTTGCCCACCGCGATCCGCAGCGACAGCACCGAATCGACATCGGCCGAATCCTGCATCTGCAACCCGGCCATCGCCTGCGGAATGCCCGAGCCCTGCGCGCCGGGAAACACCTGCCGGGTGAGATAGACGATCAGCGCGAGCCCGGCCGGGCAGAGCAGGAACACGATCCAGCCGCGCTGCGCCGTCACGTTCTGGAACAGCGCCGTCGCGCGGACGACGCCGATGCCGAAGGCGATGGAGACCAGTCCGGTGATGATGGCGGCGAGCACGAAAATGAGATTGCGTTTCAAAGCCGCCATTCCGGCCGGTCTCCTTGACTGTCATTCCTGCGTGAGGCCGGAGCCTCCGCCGGCCGGCCAGCGTGGACAGGGCTTGCCCGACACCGATTGATTCATGTCAATGCCAGAACAGGCATCGCATGTGAACCGTCCGCCGCCCGCGCCCGGCGCTGCGGCCGCCGGATCCGCGTGAGAGGACAGACTTGACCGAGGCAGACAACCACGACGCCGCCCCGCCCCGCCGCACGCTCGACCGCCGCCTGATCGCGGCGGGGCAGGGCGCGCGGCGCTTTCTCGCGCTCGCCATCGGGCTCGGATTCGCCGCCGGGCTCGCGGTGATCGGCCAGGCGCTGCTGCTCGCCCATGTCGTCACCGCGCTGATCTTTCGCCACACCGCCCCCGCCGCGCTGGCCCTGCCGCTCGCTTCCCTGGCCGGGCTTCTGCTCCTGCGCGCGGCGCTGAGCTTTGCCTCCGAACTCGCCGCCCACCACGCCGCCGCCGCGGTCAAGCTCTCGCTCCGCCGCGCGCTGCTCGACCATCTCTTCGCCCTCGGCCCCGCCTTTGCCGCCGGCGAGCGCAGCGCCGACCTCGCAGCCACCATGCTCGACGGGGTCGAGGCGCTGGAGCCCTATCTCGCCCGCTACCTGCCGCAGATGGCGCTGGTCGCGCTGGTCCCGCTCGCCATCCTCGCCGCCGTCTTCCCGGTCGACTGGATCAGCGGTCTGGTCCTGCTCGTCACTGGCCCGATCATCCCGGTCTTCATGGTCTTCGTCGGCTACCGCGCCGAGGCGATCAACCGCCGGCAATGGCGCGAACTGCTGACCATGAGCGCGCGCTTCCTCGATGCCGTGCAGGGCATCACCACGCTGCGGCTGTTCGGCCGGGCGCGTGACGAGATCGCGCTGATCGGGCGGATCGCCGATGAATACCGCCGCGCCACCATGGCCGGGCTGCGCGTCGCCTTCCTCACCTCGGCGGTGCTGGAATTCTTCGCCTCGCTCTCGATCGCCCTGGTCGCCGTGCTGTTCGGCGCGCGGCTGCTGCACGGGCATATCGACTTCTTTCCCGCCTTCTTCGTGCTGCTGCTGGTGCCGGAATTCTTTCTCCCCCTGCGCGGCCTCGCCACCCATTATCACGCGCGGATGACGGCGTTGGCCGCCGCCGGCCGCATCTTCGACGTGCTCGACGCGAAGCCCGCCACAAGCTGGGGCAGCGCCATTCCCCCCGCCGGCCCGCCATCGCTGCGCTGCGCCGGCCTCACCATCGCCCACGAACCCGGCCAGACGGTGCTGCACGGGATCGACTGCGCCTTTCCCGCCGGCTCGCTCACCGCCATCGTCGGCCGCTCCGGCGCCGGCAAGTCCACACTCGCCGCCGCCCTGCTCGGCTTCGTCGCCCCGCAATCCGGCGCCGTCATGGTCAACGGCGACACGGCGCTCGCCTCGCTCGACCGCGAGGCGTGGTGGGCGCGGCTGGCCTATGTGCCGCAGACCCCCCGCGTCTTCGCCGGCACGATCGCCGAGAACCTGCGCCTCGGCCGGCCGGAGGCGGACGATGCGGCGCTGCGCGATGCCCTGCGCCGCGCCCGCCTGCTCGACGAGATCGACCGCCTGCCCGCCGGCATCGAAACCCGCATCGGCGATGGCGGCGCCGGGCTGTCCGGCGGCCAGGTCCAGCGCCTCGCCCTCGCGCGCGCCTTCCTGCGCGACACCCCGCTGCTGATCCTCGACGAGGCCACCGCCCATCTCGACCTCGAGACCGAGGCCGAGATCGCCGCCGCCATCGCCGACCTCGCCCGCGGCCGCACCGCGATCCTGATCGCCCACCGCCTCGCCACCGTCCGCCGGGCCGACCGCATCCTGGTGCTGGAGGGCGGGCGCCTCGCCGAATCCGGCACGCACGACGAGCTGCTCGCCCGCGGCGGCGCCTATGCCGCCCTGCTCGGCGCCGCGGAGGCTCCATGCGCGACCTGATCCGCCTGCTCCGCCTCTACGCGCCCTACCGGGTCTGGGTTCTCGCCGGCATCGGGCTCGGCGTTCTCACCGTGCTGGCGAATTTCGCGCTGCTCGCGCTCTCCGGCTGGTTCCTCGCCGCCACCGGGGTCGTCGGTGTCGCCGGCTATGCGGCGCAGAACGCCTTCAACTTCTTCACCCCGGCCGCCGGGGTGCGCTTCTTCGCAACCCTGCGCGTGCTCGCCCGCTATGCCGGCAGGCTGGTCGATCACGAGGCGACGTTCCGCCTGCTCGCCCGGCTGCGCATGGTCGCCTATGCCGGGCTCGAACCGCTCGCCCCGGTCGGCCTCGCCGGCGAGCGCGGCGGCGACCTGCTCTCCCGCCTCGTCGCCGATATCGACCGGCTGGGCGATTTTTTCCTCCGCGTCGCCTCGCCCTTCATGATCGCGGCGGCGGCGGCGCTGGTCATGGCGCTCGGCTTCGCCATCGTCTCGCCCGAGGCCGGGCTTCTGCTCCTGCTCGGGCTGGTCGTCGCCGGGGTCGCGGTGCCGCTGGCGAGCCTCGGCCTCGGCCGCCGCCCGGCCGGCGCCGCCGTCGCGCTGCAGGCGACGATGCGCGCCGATCTCGTCGATTCCGTCCAGGGCATGGCCGAACTGCTCACCTGCAATGCGAGCGGGGCGATGGCGGAGCGGGTCGACGCGGCGAG
>NZ_JFHO01000047.1:0-51927 GCF_000724705.2 Acidiphilium sp. JA12-A1 | reverse complement strand
ACCTTCGGCTGAGGCTTGGGTTTCTGGACGGCAAGATGGGCCTTGTGGACCACCTTCGTGTCCGCCGGCGCCGCCACCTTGCCCTTGTGGAGCGCCTGCTGCGGCGCCGCGTTGCCAACCAGCGTGACATCGACTGCCTCGGAAGGCGGGGCGTTCAGCTTCTCCGTCGGCAGGACGGCGACGAGCAGGAGAATGATCGCCAGATGAGCGATTCCCGAGACGATCGCACCGCGCCGAAGCTCAGGTTCCATGGGTCGATCCCGTCTCAATCCATCCGCCTGCCGGTGATCCCGTTCCGGCTGGCTCAGCGTTTCGTGGCCGTCGGCTGCTGGGCGAGCAGCGCGACCTTGGTGAACCCGCCATTGGTGATCGTGGCCATCACCTTCAGCATCGTGCCGTAGGGCACTGCCGTGTCTCCACGCACGAAGATGCGGCGGTCGGTGTTGTGCTTGGCGATCTGTTGCAGCGTCGAAACCAGATTGTCGAGCTGGACCGACGAGTTCTGCAGATACACCGAGCCATCAGCCTTCACCGAGATGGTGATCGGCGTCGCGTCGGTATTGACCGGCTTCGCGTTGGCGTGCGGCAAATTGACGGTGACGCCGGAGGTGATGAGCGGCGCCGTGATCATGAAGATGATCAGCAAGACGAGCATCACGTCGACGAGGGGGGTGACGTTGATTTCCGCCATGGGCCGGTAACGACCGCGCCTTCCGCCGGATTTCCGATCGAGCAGACCGCCGGCCATGGTCAGGTGCGCTCCTCGGCCTGGCGGGAGAGGATCGCGCTGAACTCGGCGCCGAAGGCCTCGAGGCGCGCGGCCAGGCGGGCAAGATCGGTCGACAGCTTGTTGTAGGCAAGCACGGCCGGAATGGCCGCGACGAGGCCGATCGCGGTGGCGAACAGCGCTTCGGCGATGCCGGGCGCGACAACGGCGAGATTGGTGTTGTGCATCGCCGCGATCGCCGAGAACGAGTGCATGATGCCCCAGACCGTGCCGAACAGGCCGACGAACGGGGCCACCGCGCCGATCGAGGCCAGAAACACCATGTAGCGTTCAAGGCGTTCCATTTCCCGCATCGTCGTGACGCCCATCGCCCGGTCGATCCGTTCGGCGACGCTGGAGCGCACCACGTCGGCGCCCGCGATCCGGCTGGAACGGCGCCATTCGCCCATGGCGGCGCCGAAAACGGCCGCCATCGGATGGCCCGGTTCCGCGCCTTCCTGGTCGTAAAGCTCATCCAGGCTGCGGCCGGACCAGAACTTGTCCTCGAACGCGTTGGCCTCGCGGTTGACGCGGCGGATGCTGAGCGACTTCTCGATGATGATCGCCCACACCCAGACGCTGGCCGCAAGCAGCAGCACGATGACGACCTGCACCACGAAACCCGCATGCAGGAACATGCCCAGCAGCGAGAGGTTGGTGCCAGGCGCCGCGAGCCCGGCAGTATTCACAGCCTGATCCACGTTCAGTCCCCTTCCACGGCCGCCAGGCCGTCTTCTGTTTTGCCGCCCGCGACAGCGTCATCGTGCATCCGCACGAGGGCGGCGCGCATCTCCGCCGGCAGGCGCGCCGCTCTCCCGCTCGCCCGATCGACGCAGGCGAGCTGCAGCCTGATTCGCACCAGCGTAATGGCGTCGCGCCGGATCGTCTGGTCCAGCGCGACACGCGCGGCGGCAACCTGCCGCACACGGGTCACGACGGTGATCAGATCATCGAGTCGCGCGGGCCGCTCATAGTCGATTTCCGCGCGGTGCACTACGAACATCCGGTCGTGGACATCTACCATTTCCGCGTGTGGCATCCCCAGCGAACGCAGGGCTTCCGACCGCGCCCGCTCGGCGTAACGCAGATAATTGGCGTGATAGACGATGCCGCCCGCATCGGTATCCTCGAAATAGATTCGCACGTCGAGCCGGTGCTCGCCGCCGCGAAGCGCATTTTCCAGCATGTTCGAGACGTCGTTCATGGGTCGAACGGCAGATCCGACTGGCCGGGAGCAGCGGTGGGCGGCAGCAGGCCGAGATGCGCCCAGGCCTCGCGCCCGAGCATTCGACCGCGCGGGGTGCGGATCACGAACCCCTCCTGGATGAGAAAGGGCTCGATCACGTCTTCGAGCGTGTCGCGCGGTTCGGACAGTGCCGCGGCCAGGGTCTCGATACCGACCGGCCCGCCATTGTGGTGCTCGGCGATGCGGCGGAGATAGCGCCGGTCCATCGCATCGAGCCCGCGCTGATCGACGTCGAGCCGCGTCAGCGCCGCGTCGGCCGCCGCGCGGTCGACCCTCGCCGTGCCCGCGACGGCGGCGAAGTCACGCACCCGCCGCGTCAGCCGGCCGGCGATCCGCGGTGTCCCGCGCGAGCGGCGGGCGATTTCCGCCGCGCCATCCGCCGTGATGTCCATCTCCAGCAGCGTGGCGGCGCGGGTGACGATCAGGGTCAGTTCCTCCGGCGTGTAGAAGACGAGCCGGAGCGGAATGCCGAACCGGTCGCGCAACGGATTGGCGAGCAGGCCGGAACGCGTGGTCGCGCCGATCAGCGTGAACCGCGGCAGGTCGATCCGCACCGATCGCGCCCCGGGCCCCTCGCCGATGATCAGGTCGAGCACGAAATCCTCCATCGCGGGATAGAGAACCTCCTCGATCGAGGGCTGCAGGCGATGAATCTCGTCGATGAACAGAACGTCCCTCGGTTGCAGGTTGGTCAGGATGGCCGCCAGATCGCCCGATTTCTGGATGATCGGCCCCGAGGTCGCCCGGAAACCAACCCCCATCTCGCGCGCGATGATCTGCGCCAGCGTGGTCTTGCCCAGCCCCGGCGGGCCGTGCAGCAGCACATGGTCGAGCGATTCGCCCCGGCCGCGCGCCGCGGCGATGAATATCGCAAGATTTTCTCGGCTTGCTTTCTGCCCCGTGAATTCCGCGAGAGTTTGCGGCCGCAGGGCGGCTTCCGGCCCGTCCTCGGCATCGCGCGCGCCGGAGAGCAGCGCCCGGTCTTCCGCGCCGCTCATCGGGCGAGCCGCCGCAGCCCGCCGCGGATCAGCTCATCCAGCGCCGCGTCCTCGCCGGCCTCCGCCTGCACCGCGGAAAGGGCCGCCTCTGCTTCGGCACGGCGGTAGCCGAGATTGACCAGGGCCGAAAGCGCGTCGGCCAGCTTCCCCTGCGGCGGAGCGACGGGCGGGGCCGTTCCGGTCGGGATGAAGGCCGAGCCGGTCGGCATTGCGGCAATCCGCTCGCGCAGCTCGGAAATCAGCCTTGCGGCAAGCTTTGGGCCGACGCCGGGCGCACGGGTGATCGCCCCCCGGTCGCTCGCGGCGATGGCGCTGGCGAGCTGGTCCGGCGGCAGCGCCGAAAGCAGGTTGAGCGCCACTTTCGCGCCCACGCCCTGAATGGTGGTGAGCAGGCGGAACCAGTCGCGCTCGGCGGCATCGATGAAGCCGAACAGGGTGATCGCATCCTCGCGGACCTGGGTTTCGACGAGCAGCGTCGCGCGCGCCGGCGGCGCCGGCAAGGCGGCCAGGCTGCGCGCGGAGCAGAACACCACGTAGCCGACGCCGCTCACATCGATCAGGCAGCGCCCGTCCTCGATCTGCTCGGCCGTGCCGCAGAGCCGCCCGATCATGCCGCCGGCACCCGGCTGGCGGTGGCGAGATGATGCGCATGGCAGATGGCGACGGCGAGTGCATCCGCCGCATCGGCGCGGGTGATCGCCGCCCCCGGCAGCAGGCGGCGCACCATGAGGGCGACCTGGTCCTTTTCCGCGGCCCCGGTGCCGACCACGGCGCGCTTCACCGTCTTGGCGCCGTATTCGGCGACCGCGATTCCCGCCCGCGCCGGGGCGAGCAGGGCGACGCCGCGGGCATAGCCGAGCTTGAGCGTCGCGGTCGCGTTGCGGTTGACATAGGTTTCCTCGACCGCCGCATGGTCGGGCGCATAGGTCGCGAGCAGCCGGGCGAGGGCGGCGTCGAGCGTATGCAGCCGCTCCGCCACCGCCGCCGCGCCGTCGGTCGCGATCACCCCGTCGGCGACATGCCGCAGCCGGTTGCCATCGGCGTCGATGATGCCGAAGCCGGTGAAGCGAAGGCCGGGATCGATCCCGATGATGCGCGCGCGAATCGGCATGCTCACGGACTATAAAGGATTCCGCGCCCCCCGTCCGGTCAGGCGGACAGTGCCTGCATCACGTCGTCGGGAATCTCGAAATTGGCGTAGACGCTCTGCACGTCGTCGCTCTCCTCGAGCGCGTCGATCAGCTTCATCACGCTGCGGGCGGCCTCCTCGTCGAGCGGCGTGGTGGTGGTCGGCCGCCAGTCGAGCTTCGCGGCTTCGGGCTCGCCGAATTTCTGCTCCATCGCGTCGCGCACGGCGAAGAAGTTTTCCACCGCGCAGATGATCTCGTGGCCCTCGTCGGTGCTCTGCACGTCGTCCGCCCCGGCCTCGATCGCGGCTTCGAGCATGTCGTCCGCGCTGGCGGCCGCGGTCGGATAGCGGATCAGGCCGATCCGGTCGAACATGAAGGCGACGGAATTGGTCTCGCCCAGCGCGCCGCCATGTTTCGAGAAGGCCGCCCGCACGTCGGAGGCCGTGCGGTTGCGGTTGTCGGTCAGCGCCTCGACGATGATCGCGATCCCGGACGGGCCGTAACCCTCGTAGCGCACCTCCACGTAATCGTCACCGCCGGCGCCGCCCGCCGCCTTCTTGATCGCCCGCTCGATCGTGTCGCGCGGCATGTTCGCCTGGCGGGCGGCGGCGCAGGCCGCGCGCAGCCGCGGGTTCGCTGCCGGGTCGGGCAGGCCGGTCTTGGCCGAGACGGTGATCTCGCGGATCAGCTTGGCGAACTGCCTGGCGCGCCGCGCATCCTGCGCGCCCTTGCGGTGCATGATGTTCTTGAATTGCGAATGTCCGGCCATCAGAAAATCCATGATTCATCGCCGGTGCGCGCCCGCGCGCGTCCCGGAAGTTTGGTCGCGGCCGGCGATACCATGTCCGGCCCGAATTTGATATGCCCCATCGGCGACCCGTTTTTGCGGTCATGATCGGGGGATGGATGGAGAGTGCGTCGCTGGGGCTGGCGCATCGCGCATGACGGCTGCTGCCCGCCGAGACGCGCCGCCGCGCGATGACGCGGGTGGCGGGCCTCATCGCCGGCCGGCCGGATCGCCTGCCGCCGGCGGCGAGCGAGGGCATCGTGGTGGCCGGCGATATCGACGGGGCGAACGGCCTCGCCGAGACCAGCCGGATCATGGACACGGTGTTCCGTCAGATCGGCGTGGGGCGCGGCACGCTCCAGCTCGGCCTGCCCAGCGTCACCCCCGCGCCGGGCGCGCTGCCGCCCGCCGATGCCGCGATGCTCGCGGTGGTGAACGCGCCGATCCTGCCCGTCGGCCTCGCCCGCTGGCCGCGCGCGCTGATGCGGGGCCGCCGGGTCATCGGTCTCTTCGTGTGGGAACTGCCGGCGGTGCCGGCCGCCTGGCACGTGGGGGCGAAATTCGTCCACGAGATCTGGGCGCCGTCCGCCTTCTGCGCCGAGGCGTTCGAGCCCCTGGCGCCGGGCCGCGTGCGCGTCGTGCCCTATCCGCTCGCCGCCCTGCCACCGCGCCCGGTCGAGGGCGGACGCGCCGATTTCGGCCTGCCCGACGGCGCGCTGGTGGTGCTGGTCGTGTTCAATCTCGCGTCCAGCCGCGTGCGCAAGAACCCCGAGGGCGCCATCCGCGCCTTCCGCGCCGCCTTCGGCGACCGCCGCGACCGGATGCTGGTGCTCAAACTGTCCGGCACCTCGCTGTATCCCGAGGACCTCGCGGAGATCCGGGCGATGGTCGCGGATGCGCCGAACATCCGGGTGATCGACGAGACCATTCCCGAGCCCGCCCTGCGCGGCCTCATCGCGGCGAGCGACATCGTGATGTCGCTGCATCGCGCCGAGGGGTTCGGCCTCATCCCGGCCACCGCGATGCTGCTCGGCCGCCCGGTGGTGACCACCGGCTGGTCCGGCAACATGAGCTTCATGGACGCGGACAGCGCTGGCCTTGTGAAATACGATCTGGTGCCGGTGAACGACCCGCGCGGCACTTACCGGCTGGAGGGCAGCCGCTGGGCGGAGCCGGACGCCGGGCATGCGGCGGCGCTGCTCCGGCAACTGGCCGACGATCCCTCCGCGCGGGCCGCACTCGCCGCGCGCGGGCGCGAGACCGCGATGCGCGCGCTGGGAGACGCGCCGGTGCGCGACGCGCTCGCCGCCTCCGGCATCCGATGAGGATTCTCACCTGGCAATGGGGACGGCGCGGCGCCGGGCCGCGCTTCGCCGCCCTGCTCCATGCGGCACTCGGCCGCCTGCCGGCGACCGAATCGGTGCTGTCGCTCTCGGCCGAGGCGGAAATCCTCGGCGCGGCGGATGCGCCGGACTGCGCCTGGCGCTACCCGACCTATTCGAGCGCCGCCGGCGCGCTGGCGCGGCTACTCACCCTGCCCCTCGCCGGGCGCCGCGTTCGGGCGGAACTCGACCGTCTCGCACCGGATGTGGCGCTCTGCGCCATGCCCGCGGTGCTCGACCGGCTGATGGTCGCCAATCTGCGCGTGCCTTACGGGATCATCGTGCACGACGCGGTCTCGCACCCCGGCGAAAGCCTGAGCTTCCGGCTGGTGGATCAGGCGCGGCTGCTGCGCGGCGCGGCGCTGCTGGCCACGCTCAGCCAGGCGGTGACCGACGAGTTGCACAATGCCGGCGCGGTCCGCCCCGGCCAGCGGGTTCTCACCCTCACGCATCCGCCGATGCCGGTGGGCGACGGCGCGATGCCGGCCCCGCCCTTCGCCCATGGCGGCCGGCCGCGGCTGCTGATGTTCGGCCGGCTGCTGCCCTACAAGGGGCTCGACCTGCTGTGCCAGGCGATGGCGGATCTCGGCCCCGATCCCGGGTTCATTCTCAAGGTGGCGGGCGATGGCCCGGATTCCGCCGAACTCGGTCGCCTCGGCGCGATGCCGCATGTCGTGGTCGACCGGCGCTGGATTCCCGAGGCCGAACTGGCGCAACTGATCGGCGATTCGGATGCGCTGGTGCTGCCCTACCGGCAGGCGAGCCAGTCCGGCGTGGCGGCGGCGGCGCTCGCCCTGGGCCGCCAGGTGATCGCCACCGATGTCGGCGGCCTTGCCGAGCAACTGCGCGACGCGCCGCAGGCGATCCTCTGTCCGCCGGATGCCGGCGCGCTGGCCGATGCCCTTCGGCGCTGGCGCGACCGGCGCTTCACGCCGGGGCCGACGCCCGCCGCCGATCCGATGGCGGCATGGACGGCGATGGCGGCTCAGTTGCGCGCCGGGCTGGGCGCGATTTCGGGCGCGGCCTGAACCGGCTTCACCGACCAGACCAGCATTGCGGCGCCGGCCAGCATCACCGCCACCATCACGAACGGCGCGCCCGGAAACCGCCACGGCAGGACGCCGCTGAACGCCTCGAACACGGCAGCCCCGGTCAGCGGCGCGACGATTGCCGTCAGCCCCTCGATGGAGGAGAGCGCGCCGTTCATCCGCCCCTGCTGGTCCGCCGGTGCTGCGCGCGAGAGCATGCTGCGGATCGCCGGATTGGCGATCGAGCCCAGCGCCATCAGCCCCACCCCGGCGAACAGCCACGAAGCGGTCGGCGCAACGCCGAAGATCATGTAGGCGGCCGCGTTGCAGGCGAAGCCGACAAAGGCGGCGCCGCGTTCGCCAAGCAGTGTCACGGCCCGGCGGACCAGACCGAACTGCACGAGCGTCGACGCGATGCCGGTGCATGCGAAGAAGATGCCGTTCTCGCGCGGCCCCCAGCCGAAGCGCAACGAGGCATAGAGTACAAAAACCGCCTGGATCGCCCCGAGGCCGAACCATCGCACGCTCCACGCCGCGGCGAGGCGCCAGAGGCGCGGCACGGTGGTGAGCAGCCGCATGGCGCCGAGCGGTGTCGCTTCCCGCAGGCGAAACGGCCGCCGCCGCTCCGGCGGCAGCGATTCGGGCAGGACGAAAATACCGTAGACCACGTTCACCGCGACCAGCCCGGCCGAGACCAGAAAGGGCAACCGCAGATCGATCGCGCCGAGAAACCCGCCGATCACCGGCCCGGTGGTGAAGCCGAGCCCGAACGCGGCGCCGATCAGGCCGAAACGCTGGGCGCGCCGTTCCGGCGGGGTGATGTCGGCGATATACGCGCTGGCGGCCGAGACGTTGCCGGCCGTCGCACCGGCGATCAGCCGGCCGACGAACAGCCAGAGCAGGTTGGGCGCGAAGGCGAGGAGCAGATAGTTCGCCGCACTCCCGGCGAGGGAAACGAGAATGAGGCGGCGGCGGCCGAACCGGTCGCTCAGCTGGCCGAGCACCGGGGCGGCGAAGAACTGCGTCGCCGCGAAGGTCATGCTCAGCACGCCGACCCAGAGGGCCGCGTGCGAGGCGGGTGTTGCGGACAGCTTCTCGACGAGATCGGGCAGAATCGGCGCGATGAGGCCGAAACCGATCGAATCGATGACGAGAACCGCGAAAATGAACCCCATGGTGAGATCGATCCATCCCGTTCAGCAGAGGGCGGGTAGACTGATTCGAACCGGAAGGGGAAGTCTGGCTCCCGGAGTAGGACTCGAACCTACGACCGAGCGGTTAACAGCCGCTTGCTCTACCAGCTGAGCTATCCGGGAACCGTGAAGCGCCTCATAGCCAAGCCCGTGGAGAATGGCAACAGGGTCTGTTCATATCGGCCCTGCCCGATCGACGGGCCGGCCGCCGGCGAGAGGTGGCGATGAAGAAGAGACGGAGAAAAAAGGTGGTGGCCCTCCCCGGACTCGAACCGGGATGCCCGCAAGGGCGCGCGATTTTCGTACCACTTCGGCTTTCGCCGCCCCATGCGGGTTCGTGGTCTGGACTGTCCCTTCACCATACCCCGGCTTTCGCCGGAGGTTTAGGTGCCGCCCGTCCAGTCTCTACACC
The DNA here is from genome assembly GCF_000724705.2 of Acidiphilium sp. JA12-A1. Taxonomy (NCBI): domain Bacteria; kingdom Pseudomonadati; phylum Pseudomonadota; class Alphaproteobacteria; order Acetobacterales; family Acidocellaceae; genus Acidiphilium; species Acidiphilium sp. JA12-A1. The sequence continues at coordinate 42,985 of NZ_JFHO01000047.1, read as the reverse complement.
TTCCCGTTTCCGGGCTTGGCTCGGGATTAGCAGTGAAGCCTTCCCCGACTTTGAGCGGTTCTACGCCGGGCATTTCCACCCGGGCACCCAATTTACGATGAGTCGCGTTCGTCTACCATTCCGACAGAGGGCCAACGGACAAAGTGTATACTCAACAGCATGCGCTCTGCAAAGGGCCGGATGCCGGAGCGTCCGGTCATGCCGGCTGGCGCGCAGGTCCGGGCGGTATCGGGCCGCAGGTTTCGCGAGGACGTCACACAAGGCGGATGGACAAACCGGGGCGGACGGAGCTAGGCTCTGGGCGAACAACTTGTATAGATATCTATTTATGAGAGATGCCTGATATGTCCCGCGCCGCATGGCTTGGCGTCCTCGCCCGGGCGACATGTGCTGAACTGGCGGCCTGCCTCGCCGCCGTGCCGCCTTTGGCCGGCTTCGTGAGGCTGCGCGGCCCGGAAATCGGCATGTCGATGGTGCGCGGGCGGATCGGCGGCGGCGGCCCCCCATTCAATCTCGGAGAGATGACGATCGCCCGTTGCAGCATCCGCGACGAGGCGGGCCGCATCGGCCACGGCTACGCGGCGGGGCGTGACCGCGATCTCGTCGAACTGATCGCCAGGCTGGACGCGGTATTGCAGGACGAGGCGCTTCATCCGCTCTACCATGAAGCGGTCGTCGTGCCGCTGGCGGCGGCGCAGACTGCGCGCCGGGCGGCGGCCGAGGCCCGCGCCGCGGCGACGGAAGTGCGCTTCTTCACCCTCTCGACGATGCGGGGCGATCTGCCATGACCCGCCTTGAGCCCGGATTCGCATCGCCTCTGGCGGCACAGGCCTGTTTTCGCGCCCTGCTCACCGCGTTTGGCGCCCCGGGCCGGATCGTTGCGCTGCCCCACGTGGTTGAACCGCCCGCCGGGCTTTCGCCGGCCGCCGCCGCCGTTCTTCTGACCCTCGCCGATCCCGCGACGGGCGTCGCCCTGCCGGCACAAGCCGCCGCGCGGGACTGGCTGGCGTTCCACACCGGCGCGCCGCTCGCCGCGCCGGCGGATGCCGCATTCTGCGTCGCCGCCGCGCGGCCGGCCCTCGCGTCTTTGCGACAAGGCAGCGACGAGGTTCCGGAAGATGGCGCAACCCTGATCCTCGATGTTCCGGCCCTCGATGCCGGCCGCCGCTGCCGGCTGGCCGGGCCGGGCCTGGCGGCGCCGGTGACGGTGCCGCTGCCGGTGGATGGCGCCTTCGTGGCCGAATGGCGGGCGCAGATGCGCCGCGCGCCTTGCGGCATCGACGTCCTGCTCTGCGCCGGCCACCGCGTGATTGCCCTGCCGCGCAGCCTGTCCATCGAGGAGGCCTGACATGTATGTGGCGGTCAAGGGCGGCGAGGCGGCCATCGATGCGGCGCATCGCTGGACGGCCGATGAGCGCCGCGGCGATCCGTCGGTGCCGCCTCTGGCGCTCGACCAGATCGCCAACCAGCTCGGCCGCGCGGTCGACCGCGTGATGGCGGAGGGCGCCCTGTACGACCGCGAACTGGCCGCGCGGGCGATCCGCCAGGCGCAGGGCGACCTGATCGAGGCGGCGTTCCTGCTGCGCGCCTATCGCACGACGCTGCCGCGCCTGGTCGATTCGGAGCCGGTCGACACCGCGGCAATGCTGCTGAAGCGCCGGATCTCCGCCGTTTTCAAGGATCTGCCGGGCGGCCAGCGCCTGGGGCCGACGACGGACTACACCCATCGCCTGCTCGATCTGTCGCCGGATGCGCCTGACCCGCCGCCCGCGGAGCCGCGTGCGGAGCCTGTCCCGCCGCCCGCGCCGGTGCCGCGCGTGACCGATCTTCTGGGCGCGGAATCGCTGATCGAGCCGGATGGCTCCGGCGAACGGCCTGCCGGCGACCTGACCATGGAACCCGTCTCCTTCCCGGCCCCGCGCGGGGTGCGCCTTCAGGCCCTCGCCCGGGGCGACGAGGGCTTCCTGCTCGCGCTCGGCTATTCCACGCAGCGCGGCTACGGCAACAATCACCCCTTCGTCGGCGAACTCAGGGTCGGCGAGGTGCCGGTCAGCATCGTGCCGCCGGAACTCGGCTTCGCGATCGAGATCGGCGACATCACGCTCACCGAGTGCCAGATGGTGAACCAGTTCATCGGCAGCCGGGCGGCGCCGCCGCAATTCACGCGCGGCTACGGGCTCTGCTTCGGCCATGCCGACCGCAAGGCGATCGCGATGGCGCTGGTCGACCGGGCGATGCGCGCGGACGAACTGGGCGAGGATGCCGCATCGCCGGCGCAGGACGTCGAATTCGTCGTATCCCACTGCGACAACATCGAAGCGACCGGCTTCGTCGAACATCTCAAATTGCCGCATCACGTGGATTTCCAGAGCGAGCTGGAAACGATCCGCGCCATGCGGGCCGCAGCGGGGGCCGACGATGCAGGGCTATAATTTCGCCTATCTGGACGAGCACACGAAGCGCATGATCCGCCGCGCGATCCTCAAGGCCGTGGCGATACCGGGCCATCAGGTCCCCTTCGCGAGCCGCGAGATGCCGCTGCCCTATGGCTGGGGCACCGGCGGCATCCAGCTGACGGCGTCGCTCCTCGGCCCGGACGACGTTCTCAAGGTGATCGACCAGGGGGCGGACGACACGACGAACGCGGTGTCGATCCGGCGGTTCTTCGCCCGCACCGCCGGCATCCGCACCACGACCCGCACGGCCGAGGCGACGGTGATCCAGACAAGGCACCGGATTCCCGAGACGCCGCTGCGGGAAGGACAGATCATCGTCTACCAGGTGCCGATACCCGAGCCGCTCTACCGGCTCGAACCGAGCCGCGCCGCGGCCGCGCAGATGCACGCGCTGGCGGATTACGGGGCCATGCATGTCAGGCTCTACGAAGAGATCACGCGCCATGGCCGCGTCGCGCTGTCCTACGATTATCCGGTCATGGTGAACGAGCGCTATCTGATGTCGCCATCGCCGATTCCGGCCTTCGACAATCCGAAGCTGCACATGAACCCGGCCATGCAGCTCTTCGGCGCGGGGCGCGAGAAGCGCATCTACGCGGTGCCGCCGTTCACGGCCGTGCGCTCGCTGGATTTCGAGGATCATCCCTTCGACCCCCGCCGCGCGGATGCCGCCTGCGCGCTGTGCGGCGCGCGGGAGACCTATCTCGACGAGATCGTCTCGGACGATCGCGGCGGCAAGATGTTCGTCTGCTCGGATACCGATTGCTGCGAGGCGCGGCGGGAGACGGCGCCATGACGCTGCTGCAGGCGCGGAACCTCCGCAAGCGGTTCGGCCCGGTCGCCGCGCTGGACGATGTTTCGCTGTCGCTGCGCCGGCGCGAGATCGTGGCGATCGTCGGCGAGAGCGGGTCCGGCAAGTCCACCCTCCTGAACGTCCTGAGCGGCCGCATCGCGCCCGATTCGGGAACCGTGCTGTATGACGAGGGCGAGGGCCTGTCGCCGATCGCCGGGCGCGGCGAGGCGCGGCTGCGGCACCTGCAGCGCACCCGCTGGGGCTTCGTCCAGCAGGACCCGCGGCAGGCGCTCCGGCTTTCGGTCACGGCGGGCGGCAATATCGGCGAGCGGCTGATGGTCTCCGGCGCCCGGCACTACGGCGATATCCGCGCCACCGCCGCGCGCTGGCTCGAAACCGTCGAGATCGATCCGGCGCGGCTCGACGATCTGCCCCGCACCTTCTCCGGCGGCATGCTCCAGCGCCTGCAGATCGCCGCGACCCTGGTGACCGAGCCGGAACTCGTCTTCATGGACGAGCCGACCGGCGGGCTCGACGTGTCCGTCCAGGCGCGGATTCTCGACCTGGTGCGCGGCCTCGTGCGCCGGCTCGGCCTCGCGGTCCTCCTCGTCACGCACGATATCGGCGTGGCGCGCCTCCTCGCCGACCGGCTCGTGGTGATGCGCCACGGCCGCATCGTCGAGACCGGATTGACCGATCAGGTGCTGGACGATCCGCACCATGAATACACCCAGCTCCTCGTCTCCTCGGTGCTGCCCGCATGATCGTGCTCGACGCCGCCGGGCTTGAGAAAACCTTCGTGCTGCACCTGCAGAACGGAACCCGGCTGCCGGTGCTGCGCGGCGCCGGGCTGACGCTGCGCGCCGGCCGGTGCGTCGCGCTGACCGGCCCTTCGGGTGCCGGAAAATCGACCCTGTTGCGCGCGCTCTACGGAAACTACCGGGTTAGTGTCGGATCGATCCGCGTCCGCCATCGCGGCGCCATGATCGACATGGCCGATGCGCCGCCGGAGCGGGTGATCGAGATCCGGCGCGAGACGCTGGGCTATGTCTCCCAGTTCCTGCGCGCCATGCCGCGCCTCGCCGCGCGCGACGTCGTGGCCGCGCCCCTGCTCGACCGTGGCGCCGCCGCGGAGGCCGCCGCCGCGCGGGCGGGGGCGATGCTGGACCGGCTCGGCATTCCAACCCCCCTGCATGCCCTGCCGCCGGTGACCTTCTCGGGCGGCGAGCAGCAGCGCGTGAACCTCGCCCGCGCCTTCGCCTGCGAGTGGCCGATCCTCCTCCTCGACGAGCCGACCGCCTCGCTCGATGCCGCCAACCGGGACATCGTGATCGGGCTGATGCGCGAGGCGAAGGCTCGCGGCGCGGCCCTGCTCGGGATATTCCACGACCGGCACGTCCGCGACGCCGTGGCGGACGAAACGCTGTCGCTCGAACCCCTGAAGGAAAGCGCATGACGACGTTCACCAATGCAAGGCTCGTGCTGCCCGACCAAATCCGCGACGGCAGCCTGTCCGTCGCGCAGGGCCGGATCGCGGCATTCGGCGGCTCCGGCGCGGATGTCGACCTCGAGGGCGATTACCTGATTCCGGGCATCATCGACCTGCACACCGACAATCTGGAACGGCAGACCCAGCCGCGCAACAACGCGCGCTGGCCGTCGCGGTCCGCCCTGCTGACGCATGACGCGCAATGCGCTGCGGCCGGCATCACGACGGTGTTCGACGCCCTCTGCCTCGGCGATATCGGCTTCGGCAAGGCCCGCAACCAGACCTTCGAGGACGCCTTTGTCGACCTGCGCGCCCTGTTGCCGCTCGGCGCCCTGAAGAGCGAGCACTTCCTGCATCTGCGCTGCGAACTCCCCGCGCCCGAAATGCCCGGCATGCTGGCCCGCGCCATCGACGACGATCGCGTGCGGCTGATCTCGCTGATGGATCACAGCCCCGGTTTGAGCGGGCAGTATGCGGATGTCGAGCGTTACCGGCAGATGCGGCGCGACGAGGGCGTCGCCGAGGGCGAGCTCGACACCATCATCGCCGAGTTGCAGGACAATCATCACGCCTATCACGGCCCGAACCGCGCCTTCGTGATCGCCGAGGCGCGGCAGCGCGGCATTCCGCTCGCCTCCCACGACGATCACACCGAGGCCGATGTGGCGCGCAACGCGGAGGAAGGGATCGGGATCGCCGAATTTCCCGTCTCGCTCGCCGCCGCGCGGGCCGCCCGCGCGCGCGGCATGCGCAGCATCGCCGGCGCGCCGAACATCGTGCGCGGCGGGTCGCATTCCGGCAATGTCGCGGTGCTCGACCTGGTCCGCGAGGGCCTGCTCGATGCGCTGGCCTCGGACTACGTGCCGGCGTCCATGCTGGAAGCGGTGTTCTGCCTCGCCGCGCGCGAGATCCTGCCGCTGCCCGCCGCGATCGGGCTGGTCACCGCGGGGGCCGCGGACATCGCCGGGCTCGACGATCGCGGCCGGCTCGCCGTCGGACTGCGGGCCGATCTCGTGCAGGTGCGGGTCTACGAGGGTCTGCCGGTGGTCCGGTCCGTCTGGCGGGAGGGCGTGCGCATTGCCTGAACCCCACCGCGCCGCCGTCTACTACGTTCCCGAACCGGATGATCCGCTCTGGTCGCGGGGCTGCGCCTGGCTCGGCCGCGATCCGCTGAGCGGAGAGCGCCTGCCCCAGCCGCCGGTCGCCGGACTCGAGGGCATGACGGAGTCGCCAAGGCGCTACGGCTTCCACGCGACGCTGAAGCCGCCGATGGCGCTGCGGCACGGGCTCGACGCCTTCATCGCCGATGCGGCGGCGCTCGCCGCGCGGTGGCGGCCCTTCGACCTGCCGCCCCTCGACATCGCCAACCTGCACGGCTTCCTCGCCCTGTGCCTCGCCGGGGCTTGCCCGCCGATGCGCGACCTCGCGGATGCCTGCGTCGCCGAACTCGATCACCACCGCGTGCCGGAGGACGCGGCGGCGCGGGCGCGGCGCGCCGAAGGCCGCCCCGCCGCCGAGCGCGCGTATATCGAGCGGTGGGGCTATCCGCTGGTGTTCGATGCGTTCCGCTTCCACATGACGCTGACCGACCGGATCGCCGACAATCCGCTCGTCCCCGCCGCCGCCGCGCATTTCGGCGAGACCCTGGCCGCGTCGCGGCGCGTCACCGGGATCGCCGTCTTCGTGGAAGAGGGCGCGGGGGCGCCGTTCCGTCTTGCCCGCCGCCTGCGCTTCGGCGCCTGATGCCGCGATCGGGCCGCCTCGTGCTGGTCGTCGGCCCGTCCGGCGCGGGCAAGGATACGGTGCTGCGCGAGGCCAGGCGCCACCTCGGGCATGCGCCGGACATCGTGTTCCCCCGGCGCGTCATCACCCGGCCGCCCGATCCGGCGGAGGATCACGAACCGGTCTCCGACGATGAGTTCCAGCGCCGCGCCTTCGCCCTCTCCTGGTCGGCGCATGGCCTGAGCTACGGCATTCCGGCAAGCATCGTCGGCGATCTCGACGCCGGGCGGATCGTCGTGGTCAACGTCTCCCGCGCGATCGTGGCCGATGCGCGGCGCCGCTTTCCCTGTTTCGTCGTCGCGGTGACGGCGGCGCCCGCCATCCTCGCCGCGCGGCTCGCGGTCCGGCGGCGCGAAACCGCGGCCGAAATCGGCGCGCGGCTGGCCCGCGCCGCGGCCCCGGTCGAGGCCGATGCCGTCGTCGCCAACGAAACCACGCCGGAAGCGGCGGGGGCGGCGTTTCTCGGCATCCTGCTCCGCTGCCGCGACCTGCCCTGCCTGCCGTGATGCGGCGGGCGCCCCGCCGCTAGAGCACTTTCCGATCCTGTTGGATCGGATAACGATACTCTACGGCTCGAACACCAGTTGCACGCGCGGCGCCGGATAGATCGACAGGCCGAATTCGATCGGCGCCCCGCCCTCCGCGATGTTCAGGGATTCCGTGGCCAGCAGGGCGTCGCTGCGGGCCATGCGCAGCAGCCGCGCCTCGCGCGCATCCGGCTGGCGGGCGCAGACGCGCGTCCACTTGCGCGTGTAGTCGGCGATCCCGAGCGCGGCCAGCGCCGCGGTGATCGACCCGCTGTGCCGCAGCGCCTCCAGCAGTCCCGGCAGTGCCCGCGCGGGGAAAATGTGCCGCGACAGCGAGATCGGCGTCGAATCCGCCGAGCCGATGCGCTCCAGCAGGATCACCGGTTGCGCCGGCGCCAGCCGCAGCGCCTCGGCGGCGGCGGCGGCTTCGGGCAGGGTGTCGAGGGCGGTTTCCTCCAGCATCAGGATATCGCCGAGCGGCGTGCGGTTGTGGCCGCGCACCCATTCCGAGAATCGCGGCCGCTGGCCGATCCGGTAATCCAGCACCTCCTCCGCCACGAACGACCCCCGTCCATGCTCGGTGCGGATGATGCGCGCCTTGGCCAGTTCCTCCAGCGCGCGGCGAACGGTGTGGCGGTTGACGCCGTAGCCCTGGGCGAGCCGCGCCTCGGTCGGCAACCTCGTGTCGTGCGGGTAGACCCCCTCGCGAATGTCGCGGGCCAGCGCGTTGGCGATCTGGCTCCAGAGGGCCTCACCCCGTTTGCGTTCGAAATCCATGCCTAGCAGATGCCGGAAACGGCGGCCCGAATCCAGAGATGGCCGGCCTCAGGCGGCATCAGCCCGCTTGCCGCCGCCGGGGCTTCGGTGCCGCCGCCGCCGGCGCGGCCGGGAACCGGGCGGGCGCGGGCGGCGAAACACGCCGGACGTCCGCCGGGTCGATCACCCGCAGGTCGCGATACACGCCGCCCTCGCGGCTGAAATGCGGATTGTAGAACGGGTCGCGTTTCAGCGCTTCGTCCCATCTTTCGCGCATCGTCTCGTTTTCCAGCATGAACCGCGCCAGCTTGCTCTCGTCGAAATCGTCGCCCCGGCTCAGGCTCTCGCGATGTTCGCAGACCGCGTCGGCGCTGAAGATGATGCGGTATCCCGCCTGCCTGATCTTCATGCAGAGATCGACGTCGTTGAACGCCACGCTCAGCCCGTCCTCGTCGAAGCCGCCAGCCGCCTCGAACGCCTCGCGGCGGACCAGCATGCACGCGGCGGTCACCGCAGAAACCTCGCGGCAGGCGATGGCATTGGCGATGTAGCCCGGCTTGTCGGCCGGCAGTCCGCGGAAACTGTGATCGGCGATCCCGCCGACACCCAGAACCACGCCGGCATGCTGCACGGTCTCGTTCGGATAGAGCAGTTTCGCGCCGACCGCGCCCACGCCCGGATCGGCCAGCGCCTCGTTCAGCATCGTGCGCAGCCATTCCGGGTCGCTCACGAACACGTCGTTGTTCATGAACAGCAGAAATGGGAAGCGCGCCGCCTCCACCCCGCGATTGTTGATGCGCGAGTAGTTGAACGGCTCGGCGATGCGGATCACCCTCGTGTCCGGCAGGTTGCCCTGCTCGACGGCGAAGCCCTCCGCCTCCTCGTCCTGCGACCAGTTGTCGAGGAGAAGAATCTCGTAGCGCGCGCCCCGCGTCACGTCCCGGATCGCCTCGACGCACGCGCGCGTCATCCCGATATGGTCGCGATACGGGATCAGGATCGAAACGCCCGGGTCCTCGCTCATGCGGAAGCTGGTGCGATAGCAGGTCAGCCCGCCCCGCCGTTCGGTCCGCGCCGCCAGGCCCCGCCGCTTCAGGTGCGCGGCGACGGCGGCGGCGCCGGCCAGCGCCGCCTTCGGCTTGGCCGCCCCGGAGCCGGCGGTCGACTGCGGCGTGATCCGCCAGTGATACAGGATTTCCGGCACATGGTGGATCTCGTGCGCGCCGAGCCGCTCGACCAGGCGCAGCAGCAGGTCGTGGTCCTGCGCGCCGTCCAGATCCGGGTCGAGCCCGCCGGCGGCGCGGACCAGCGCCGCCTCGGCGACGACGAGATGGCAGATATAGTTCAGGTCGAGCAGCAGCCGGTAATTGAAGTCCGGCTTGAAATTGGGCTCGGAAAACGCGCCGCGCCGGTCGATCTTGTCCTCGTCGGAATAGAGCAGCCGCGCCCCGGTCGCGGCCTGAGCCCGCATCATCGCGTCGAGCGCGCAGGGTTCCAGCACGTCGTCATGATCGAAGAAGGCGATGAAATCGCCCGTCGCCGCCTCGATCGCGCGGTTGGTCGCGGCGGCGATCCCGGCATTGGCCCTGCGCGCATGCACGCGGATGCGCGGATCGGCGTCGGCGAGGCGCTTCATCAGCGCGGCCAGCCGCGCATCGCCGCTGCCATCGTCCACCAGGATGAGTTCCCAGTTCCGGTAGGTCTGCGCGCGCACGGAATCCACCGCGGTCACGAACTCGCCGTGATCGGGCCGGTAGACCGGGCAGATCACCGAAACCAGCGGCGCGTCGGCGCGCGCGCCGTAGCGGGCGGCGATCCGGGCCCCGGCGAGGGGTTGGCTGCGCGCGGCCCAGCTCCGGTAGCTCGCCAGCGAATGGCCCTCGGCCGGCAGCACCGCCTTGAGCTCGCGCCGCAGCCGGTAGGCGTAGCGGAACAGGTCGTCCGCCTGTTCGATCAGCCCTTCGATGCGCTCGCGCTCGGCCGAGCCGGGCATGCGCAGCTCGACCGGGCTGCCGCGCAGGGCGACGCGGCCGGGCATCACGTGGAAGTCGAAGCTGAGCGTTCCGCCGCTGCGCCGAAGCTCCGGCGGCGGCGACCACGAGAAGCCGCAGGCCGGGTCGGCGCCGAGCGCCTCCGCCACGTCCGCCCGGAACTGGTCGGCCATCAGCTCGGCGACCGGCTGGCCGTTCGTCGACACCACGACGCGGGCGCCGCCCGCTTTCTGCCCCGTCCGCTCGTCGACCTGCAGCACCCAGCCCTGGATCAGCCCGTCCACCAGCCCGTCCAGAACGCCGTCCACGCGCACCTGCCGCGCGAGGCAGAAATGCAGCTCCGGCAGCACGAAGCCGCCCCGGCCCGGCAGGCCGACCGGGCGGCCATCCACGGTGGCCAGGGTGAGGACGTGGCGAAGCCCGTCCTGATGCATGGCCGGGATGGCGAACTGGAAGCCGACCTTCGTGTTCGGCAGGCTCAGCCGCCGCAGGTCCGGCCGGTCGAGATCGCACTGGATCACATCGGCGACCTGCCCGTCGATCAGCACGCGCAGCGCCAGCGGCCGGTCGATATCGGCCGTATCCACCGCCCATCCGGCCAGCGTCGCATCCTCGATCCTGTCGAGAAACCCGAGAATGGTCGACGCGGGCATGGTCGGCGCGGGCGCCGCGCGCGGCGCGGAGGGTTTGGACTTCGCGCGTCCCGCTCCGCTGGCCGGCAATCTGGCCATGGAAATCTCCTTGTCTGAAATGTCGTGCGCCGCGGCACGGCGCGGCCTCAAATGCGGATTCGACGATGCATGTTTTCTAACCGCCGGACAGTCCGGCGGCAAGCGATCGGCCGGGGGTGCGGCCGGCGAGTTGCCAAGCCCGGCACGATTGCCTATACCGCCCCCTTCCAGCGCGATCAGGTCGCGAGCCCGGGCCATTTTGGCATGCCCGGCCGCACGCCGCGCGCCCGGCAGGCGTCGGGTATGGACGAGAAGGAGTATGAAATGCCGAAGATGAAGACCAAGTCGTCGGTCAAGAAGCGGTTCAAGATCACCGCGACCGGCAAGGTGATGGCCGGCCACGGCAACAAGCGCCACGGCCTGATCAACCGCTCCCAGAAGATGAAGCGCACCAATCGCGGCACGATGGCGCTGCCCGAGCAGGACGGCAAGACCGTCAAGCAGTGGGCTCCCTACGGTCTGGATTGAGGAGCGATAGACAATGGCACGCGTCAAACGGGGTGTGACGACCCACGCCCGTCACAAGAAGGTTCTCAAGCAGTCCAAGGGGTTTGTCGGCCGTTCGTCGACCAATTACCGGATTGCGCTCGAGCGTCTCGAAAAGGCGCTCCGCTACGCCTATCGCGACCGCCGGAACAAGAAGCGCGAGTTCCGCGCCCTCTGGATCCAGCGCATCAACGCGGCCGTGCGCGAGCAGGGCATGACCTACAGCCAGTTCATCGCCGCCCTCAAGGCCGCGAATATCGAGCTGGACCGCAAGGTGCTCGCCGCCATGGCGTTCGACGATCCGGCCGGTTTCACCGCGATCGTCGAGGCCGCGAAGGCCGTGCGCGGCTGATCGGCTAATCCGGTGCCGGTCCGCGCCCGCGGATCGGCACCAGGTGCCGCATGAACAGCGCGGCACAGGACGCCCAGCTGTGGCGTTCGGCAAAGCGCCGGCAGTCGGCGCGGTCAAGCTTCAGGGCGGCCAGCGCCGCCGATCCCAGATCCTCATCGAGAACACCGACCGGCGGCGTCGCGCCCCCGATGATGTCGGCCGGCCCCGCCACCGGAAACGCCGCGACGGGCGTGCCGCTCGCCAGCGCCTCGAGCACGACGAGGCCGAACGTGTCCGTCCGGCTCGGAAACACGAAAACATCCGCGCTGGCGAACAGGCTCGCCAGGTCCGGGCCGTGCCGCGTGCCCAGAAACACCGTCCGCGGTCCCGCATGGCGCCGTTCGAGCGCCGGCCGGGCCGGGCCATCGCCGACGATGAGCTTCGTGCCCGGCAGGTCGAGATCGAGAAAGGCGGGCAGGTTCTTCTCCACCGCGAGCCGCCCGACCGAGAGAAAGATCGGCCGCTCGTAAGGCAGGTCGATCGCCCGGCCGGGGTTGAAGAGGTCGGCATCCACGCCACGCGACCAGAGCAGCGTGTTCGAAAACCCCCGCGCGCGGAGCTCGTCGGCGAGCGAAACGGTCGCCACCATCGTGCCGGCGCCATGCAGATGGAAGCGCCGCAGCCAGGCATACGAGAGCCGCCGGGGCAGGGCGGTCCGCGCCGCGAGATAGTCGGGAAAGCGGGTATGATAGGCGGTGGTGAACTGCCAGCCCCGGCGGCGGGCCAGGCGCGCGGCGGCGACGCCGAGCGGCCCTTCGGTGGCGATGTGCAGCGCGTCCGGGGCAAAATTGTCGACAATCCGGCCGAGCCGCCGGCCCGGCGCGACCGCGAGGCGGATTTCGGGATAGAACGGGCAGGGCAGCGTGAGGAACCGGTCCGGCCCGACGACGAGCACCCGCTGGCCGAGCCGCGCAAGCTGATCCGCCAGCATCGAGAGTGTCCGCACGACACCGTTCACCTGGGCGTGCCAGGCGTCGGTGACGATCATGATTCCGGCGGGATCAGGCAGGTGCCGCATCCATTGCGCCGGGCTGGGCGGTCTCGCCGCGGGGAGCGAGGAAGGAGAGCCGGTTGAGCGCGGCCCAGTCGAGCAGTTCGAGCCTTCCGTCGTGATGCTCGACGAGCGCCGTGCAGCTTTCCACCCAGTCGCCGTCGTTGATGTAGCGCACGCCGTTGACCACGCGCATTTCCGGATGATGGATATGGCCGCAGACCACGCCGTCGAAGCCGCGCGCCGAGGCCTCGGCGGCCAGCGCGACCTCGAACCGGTCGATCGCCTTCACCGCCTCCTTCACCTGGCGCTTGAGATAGGCGGAGAGCGACCAGTACGGGTAGCCGAACCGCGCGCGGGCGATGTTGAACCAGCGGTTGAGAACCAGCGCCCCGGTATAGGCCCAGTCGCCGAGAACCGCGAGCAGCTTCGCATAGCGCACGACCGAGTCGAACTGGTCGCCGTGGATCACCAGCAGCCGCTCGCCGGCGGCGGTGACGTGCTCCGCTTCCTCGGCGAACCGCACGCCGGCGATTTCGAGCCCGAGATGAAGATAGCGCCGCACGAGTTCGTCGTGATTGCCCGGCACATACGTGATCTTCGCGCCGGCCCGCGCATGGCGGAGCAGCAGGTTGATCACGTCGTCATGGTGGCGGTCCCAGTACCAGCCGCGGCGCAGCCGCCAGCCGTCGATGATGTCGCCGACGAGGTAGATGTGCTCGGCGCTGGTCCGCCGCAGGAAATCGGCGAGGAAATCCGCCCGGCTGCCGCGCGTGCCGAGATGGATGTCCGAGATGAACACGCTGCGATAGCGGATGATCGCGCCGGGGACTGTCATGGCGCGCTCACTACGGCGTGCCGGCGCGTCGCGCCTAATGAAAGTCCGGTGACAGGGCCTCGATCTTTACAACGACATGACGCACTGCGCCGATAAAGGCGGGCGAAATCAACCGCCGACCTGGGCCGTCCAGTCCTGCAAATTGTAATAATTGGTGACGCGCGCGATCTTGCCGTCGCGCACATCGAAGAAGGCGCCCGCGGGCAGCACGTAGCGCTGGCCGCGCGCCTCGGGCAGCCCGGCATCGGTCTTCAGATATTCGCCATGCACCACGAATTCCGCCGCGGCGCGCCGCCCGTCGGCGCTGGCGAAGACGACGATGTCGGTCAGGCGCTCGCGATACGAGACATTCATGTGATCGAGAAAGGCGGCGAAGGCGGCACGGCCGGTCTCCCGCTGGCCCTGGTTGATGTCGTGCGCGACATCCTCGCTCAGCAGGTCGAGCATGCCCTGCGGCCGCCCCTCATTGAACGCGGCGTAATAGGCTTCGATGAGGGCCCGGGTCGCTTCGGCTGGCGTGCTGTGCATGGTCATCCATTCCTGAAAGGAGCGGATACATTCCAGACTTTGCGGCGGGCTTCAAGGCCGCATCCCCTTGCCGGCCCCTCGGCCAGAGATTACCCTATACGTAAACTTATTGGAGCGAAACATGAGCCAGCCCGAAAGCCGCCAGTTCCGTCTGATCCGCCGCCCCGTCGGCCTGCCGAAGCGGGATGATTTCGAATTCCGCGTCGAGCCGGCGCGCCCGCCGGAAGCCGGCGAAGTCATGGTCGGCGTCGAATACATCTCGCTCGACCCCGCGATGCGCGGCTGGATGAACGAGGGCAAGTCCTACATCAAGCCGGTCGGGCTTGGCGAGGTGATGCGCGCCGGCGCGATCGGCACGGTGATCGAAAGCCGCGCCGAGGGCTTCGCCGCCGGCGACGTGGTGACCGGCCCGCTCGGCGTGCAGAGCGTCGCGACCCTCGCCGCGAAGGACTGCCTGAAGGTCGATCCGTCCCTGGCGCCGAAGCCGCTGTTCATTTCCACCCTCGGCATGCCGGGCATGACCGCCTATTTCGGCCTTCTTGCCGTCGGCGAGCCGAAGCAAGGCGAGACGGTGGTGGTCTCCGCCGCCGCCGGCGCCGTCGGCGCGCTGGTCGGGCAGATTGCGAAGATCCAGGGCTGCCGCGTGGTCGGCATCGCCGGCCGCGAAGACAAATGCCGCTACATCGTCGACGAACTCGGGTTCGATGCGGCGATCGACTACAAGACCGAAAGCGTGCCCGACCGTCTGCGCGAAACCTGCCCGAACGGCATCGACGTCTATTTCGACAATGTCGGCGGCCAGATCCTCGACGATTGCCTGGCCCGCATCAACCTGCGCGCGAGGATCGTCATCTGCGGCGCGATCTCGCAATACAACAGCACGACGCCGGTGCGCGGGCCGGCGAACTATCTCTCGCTGCTCGTCAATCGCGCGCGGATGCAGGGCATGATCGTGTTCGACTGGGCCGACCGCTACCCCGAAGGCATGCGGGCGATGGCCGGCTGGCTGAAAGAGGGCAAGCTGAAGAGCCGCGAAGACATCGTGGACGGACTCGACAATTTTCCCGAAACGCTTCTGAAACTTTTCACCGGCGAAAATTTTGGAAAGCTTGTCCTGAAGGTCTGAAATGACGATCGGCGGTATTGGGGACTTGCACTGATGCCGCCGATATGCCACGAGGCCGTCACAATTTAGTGACTGGCCCCGCTGGGGCCGACGAGGGGAAAATGTCTTTCATCTTGATCTCGGCCCCCGCCGTTGCGGCGGCAGGCGATCGCCTGTGCAATGGCTGACAATATTCTCGAAGCTCGTGGCCTGTCCAAGGCATTCCGTGGTTTCATGGCCGTGCAGGACGTCGATCTGTCGATCGAACGGGGTAGTATTCATGCCCTGATCGGTCCGAACGGGGCCGGCAAAACCACCTGCTTCAACCTGCTGACCAAATTCCTGCAGCCGAGTGCCGGACGCATCGTGTTCGAGGGGCGCGACATCACCGAGCTCAAGCCGGCGGACGTCGCGCGTCGCGGCATGGTCCGCAGCTTCCAGATTTCGGCGGTGTTCGGGCACATGAGCGCGCTGGAGAACGTCCGCGTCGCCCTGGCCCGGTCGCGCGGCGGCAATTTCGATTTCTGGCGCAGCGAACGCGCGCTTTCGGTCTTCAACGACCGCGCGCACGAACTCCTCTACGATGTCGGCCTTTCGGACAGTGTCGATGTCCCCGCGGCCGAGCTTTCCTACGGCCGCAAGCGCGCCCTCGAGATCGCGACGACGCTGGCGCTCGATCCGAAGCTGATGCTGCTCGACGAGCCGACCGCCGGGATGACGGAATCCGACGTGGCGCGGATCGTCGCCCTCATTCGCCAGATCCGCAGCGGCCGGACCATCCTCATGGTCGAGCACAATCTCTCGGTCGTTTCCGGCCTCTCGGACCGGATCACCGTGCTGGCGCGCGGACGGGTGCTGGCCGAGGGCGACTATGCCAGCGTTTCCGCCGATGAAGCGGTGATCACCGCCTATCTCGGCTCGGAGCATGCCGATGCTTGAAGTTGCCGATCTCAACGCCTGGTACGACGAAAGCCATGTCCTGCACGGCATGAAATTCGAGGTGCGCGAGGGCGAGTGCGTCACCCTGCTCGGCCGCAACGGCGCCGGAAAATCCACGACGCTGAAGGCGATCATGGGCCTGGTGCCGAAGCGGTCCGGCAGCATCCGCTTCCGCGGCGCGGAACTGATCGCCGCCCGTCCGGACACGATCGGCCGGGCCGGAATCGGCTTCTGCCCGGAGGATCGCGGCATCTTCGCGGGCCTGTCGGTCGAGGAAAACCTGATGCTGCCGCCGGTCGTCGCCCCCGGCGGCATGAGTGTCGCCGATATTCACGAGCTGTTTCCCAACCTCCGCGAACGCGCGAAGAGCCCCGGAACGAAACTCTCCGGCGGCGAGCAGCAGATGCTGGCGATCGCCCGGATCCTGCGCACCGGCGCGAAGCTGCTGCTGCTCGACGAGCCCACCGAAGGCCTCGCCCCGGTCATCGTGCAGCAGATCGGCCACATGATCGCCGAGATCAAGCGCCGCGGTTTCACCGTTCTGCTTGTCGAACAGAATTTCCGTTTTGCCGCCAAACTTGCTGACCGGCACTACCTCGTCGAGCATGGCCAGGTCGTCGACATGATCCCGGCCCATGAACTCGCGGCCCGCGCCGAGTCGCTCAACCGGCGACTTGGTATCTGAACCCCAACGAAGGAAACATCCATGGACCTGACCAGAAGAAACCTTCTCGGCGGCGCCGCCGCCGGTGTTGCCGCCGCCACCCTGCCGGGCGCGCGGGCGCGCGCGGCCTCGGCGAAGAAGCTCAAGATCGCGGTGATCAGCGATTTCTCCGGCCCCTATCGCGACATCGGCGGCCCGACCTCGGTGGCCTGCGTCGAGCAGGCGATCGCCGATTTCGGCGCCAAGCAGAAGGGCTACGACGTCGAGGTGATCAAGGGCGATCACCAGGAGAATCCCGGCGTCGGCACCGCTCTCGCGCGCCGCTTCTACGATGAGGGCGCCGACCTGGTGATCGACGTGCCGAACTCGGCGATCGGCATCGCCATCGAGGGCGTCGCGCACGACAAGAACCGCGCCTACATCAACACGAACTCGGCGTCGTCCGAAATCACCGGCAAGTTCTGCAACGCGCAGACCGTGCACTGGACCTACGACACCTACATGCTGTCGCACTCCACCGGTGGCGCCATCGTCAAGGCTGGCGGCAAGAAGTGGTTCTTCATCACCGCCGATTACGCGTTCGGCCACCTGCTGCATGACCAGACCGCGGCGGTCGTCAAGCAGATGGGCGGCCAGGTGCTGGGCAACATCAACTATCCGTTCCCGCAGACGACCGACTTCTCCTCCTACCTGATCCAGGCCCAGTCCTCCGGCGCCGACGTGCTCGGCCTCGCCAACGCCGGCAAGGACACGGTCAACTCGATCAAGCAGGCGCACCAGTTCGGCCTCAACAAGAAGATGCGGATCGCCGGTCTGCTGATCTTCCTGAACGACGTCCACGGCATGGGTCTCGATATCGCCCAGGGCCTGACGCTGACCGAGAGCTTCTACTGGAACCTGAACGACCGCACGCGCGCCTTCATGAAGCGCGTGAAGCCCCGCACGCCGAACAACTACCCCTCGATGGGCCAGGCCGGCTGCTACTCCGGCACGCTGCACTTCCTCAAGGCCGTCGAGGCCATGAACAACATGAAGGACGTCAAGAACGGCGCCGCCGTCATCGCCCAGATGAAGAAGATGCCGACCGATGACGACGCCTACGGCAAGAAGTACATCCGCGAGGATGGCCGCTTCATGTGCGACGCCTACCTGTTCCGCGTGAAGTCGCCCTCCGAGAGCAAGGAGCCGTGGGACTACTACGAACTCCTCGCGACCACCCCCGCGAAGGACGCCTTCATGCCGATGGCGGCAGAAGGCTGCCCGCTGGTCAAGGCCTGAGGCACAGCCTGCCATGAAGAGATCCACGTCATGCTCATGATCCTCGGCAAGCCGGCGCCGCTGCTGTTCGGGCAGTTGCTGCTCGGCATCATCAACGGCTCGTTCTATGCGATGCTGTCGCTCGGGCTGGCGATCATCTTCGGCCTGCTCAACGTGATCAACTTCGCGCATGGCGCGCTCTTCATGGTCGGCGCCTTCGTGACCTGGGGGCTGCTGCATTATCTCGGCATCGGCTACTGGCCGGCGATGGTGCTCGCCCCCGTCATGGTCGGTGCGTTCGGGCTCGGGCTCGAACGCACGCTGATCCGCTTCACCTACAAGCTCGACATTCTCTATGGCCTGCTGCTGACCTTCGGCCTCGCCCTCGTGCTCGAAGGGCTGTTCACCAACGCCTATGGCAGCTCCGGCGTGTCCTATTCCGCACCGGGCATCCTCTCCGGCACGCTGGATCTCGGCTTCATGTATCTGCCGGTCTATCGCGGCTTCGTGGTCGTCGCGGCGATCGTCATCTGCGTCGCGGTGTGGTTCGTGATCGAGAAGACGAGCCTCGGCGCATTGCTGCGCGCCGCGACGGAGAACCCCTCGCTCGTGCAGGCCTTCGGCGTGAACGTGCCGCGCGTGATCGCGCTCACCTTCGCCGCCGGCGTCGCCCTCGCGGGGCTCGCCGGCGTGCTGGCGGCGCCGCTCTATTCGGTGAACCCGGGCATGGGAACCGACCTGATCAACACCGTCTTCGCCGTCGTCGTCATCGGCGGCATGGGATCGATCGGCGGCGCCATCCTCACCGGCTTCGGTCTTGGCATCATCCAGGGCTTCACCGAGGTCTATTACCCGGCGGCGTCGTCGGTGGTCGTGTTCGCGGTGATGGCCGTGGTGCTGCTGGCCCGTCCGGCCGGCCTGTTCGGAAGGGTGGCGTGATGTTCGGTTTCACCCGTGCCCAGGCCGTGGGCTTTCTGCTCATGGCCGCGCTTCTCGCGGTCGCCCCGTTCGTCGTCTACCCGATCTTCGTCATGCAGGTGATGTGCTTCGCCCTGTTCGCGATGGGGGCGAACCTGCTCATGGGCTACACCGGCCTGCTGTCGCTCGGCCAGGCCGCGTTCTTCGGCATGGGCGGCTATGTCGCCGGCTACATGATCCAGACGATGCACGCCTCGACCGAGGTCGGCCTTCTCCTCGGCGGCCTCACCGCCGCCGCGATCGGCGTCGTGTTCGGCTGGCTCGCCATCCGCCGGCAGACCATCTATTTCGCGATGATCACGCTGGCGCTCGCCCAGCTGGTCTATTTCTTCGCCGTGCAGGACACCGGCTTCACCGGCGGCGAGAACGGCATCCAGAACATCCCGCGCGGCGCGCTCTTCGGCAGCATCCCCTTGCATGCCGACAAGCAGATCTACTGGCTGGTCTTCGCGGTGTTCATCCTGGGGTTCCTCTTCGTGCACCGGGTGATCCACTCGCCCTTCGGGCAGGTCGTGAAGGCGATCCGGGAGAACGAGAACCGCGCCATATCGCTCGGCTACAAGGTCGAGCACTACAAGTGGATCATCTTCGTCCTGGCCGCCGCCCTCGGCGGCGTGGCCGGCGGGTTGAATGCCCTGGTCGTCCGCATCGCGACGCTCACCGATGTCGGCAACGTGACATCCGGCCTCGTCGTCCTGATGGTGCTGGTCGGCGGCATCGGCACCGTCTTCGGCCCGCTGGTCGGCGCGGCGATCATCGTCGCGATGCAATACTACCTCGCCAGCTTCAGCGACTGGGTGACGGTGATCCAGGGAACGATCTTCATCGCCTGCGTGCTGGCGTTCCGCCGCGGCGTTGCCGGCGAAGTTGCCTCCTGGCTCAAATTGTCCCTTTAATGCGGGATGCCGACTGACGAACTGCGCGAACATGACGCCACGTCGCTTGCCGGGCTGATCCGCGCCGGCGAACTCTCGCCGGACGAACTGCTCGACGCGACGCTGGCGCGAATCGACTCGTGCGATGGCCGATACAACGCCATCGCCGCCGACCTGCGCGACCGCGCCCGGCGGCAGATCGCCGCCGGCCTCAACGGCCCCTTCGCCGGCGTGCCCTTCCTGCTGAAGGATCTGGGTCACGACTACGAAGGCGCGCCGATGACGATGGGCGCCCATGCCATGCGCCATCACGTCGCCGCCCGTTCCGCTTATTACGTCGAACGCTGCCTGCGCGCCGGGCTGGTCATCGCCGGAACCACCACCTCGCCGGAACTCGGCCTGAAGGCGATCACCGAAACCCGGCTGCACGGCGCCACCCGCAACCCGTGGAATCCCGCGCACACGCCCGGCGGCTCCTCCGGCGGCGCCGGTGCGGCCGTCGCCGCCGGCTACGTGCCGATGGCCGGCGCCTCCGATGGCGGCGGGTCGATCCGCATCCCCGCCGCCTATTGCGGCCTGTTCGGGCTCAAGCCCTCGCGCGGCCGGGTCACCGCCGGCCCCCTGGCCGGCGAGGTGTGGGACGGCGCGGTGGCCGACCATGTCGTGACCCGCAGCGTCCGCGATTCCGCCGCCATGCTCGATTGCCTGGCCGGCCCGGCGCCCGGCGATCCCTTCGTCATCGCCCCGCCGGCGCGGCCCTTCCTCGCCGAACTCGGCGCGGCGCCGGGCCAGCTCAGGATCGCCTTTTCGCTCCGCTCGCCGATCGGCGGCCGCGTCGCCCCCGAGATCGCCGAGGCGACCCGCGCCACCGCGCACCTCCTCGAGTCGCTCGGCCACATCGTCGAGGAGGCCGAACCCGCGATCGACGGCACCCTGCTCGCCCGCTGCTACATGGGCATGTATTACGGCCAGGTCGCCGCCATGCTGTCCACGCTGAAACGCCGGCACGGCTGCCGCGAGTCCGATTTCCACCCGGATACCAGGGCCATCGCGGCGATCGGCCGCGCCATGTCGGCCGGCGCCTATGCCGAGCTGCGCGAGCAGTGGAACGGCTTCGCCCGCGCCCTCGGCGCCTTCCACGAAACCTACGATCTCTACCTCACCCCGACCACCGCACTCGGTCCGGCGCGGATCGGCGAGCTCGACTCCCCGCCCGCCATCCAGGCGCTGAGCCGGCTGATCAGCCGCGCGCGCGCCGGCGGGCTGCTGATCCGCTCCGGCGTGGTCGACGATCTCGCCTTCCGCAACCTCGAACGCACCCCCTTCACCCAGCTCGCCAACCTGACCTTCGTGCCTGCAATGTCGGTGCCGCTGCATCACGGGCCGGACGGTCTGCCGATCGGCATGCAGTTCATCGGCCGCTCCGGCGACGAGGCGACGCTGTTCCGCCTCGCCGCGCAGCTCGAACAGGCCGCCCCCTGGGCCGGACGCCGACCGCCGCCGATCTGACGGCGGGCCGTCTCGTGGGTTGACCAGGTCCCTCTGCCGGCCCACATCGGAAGGGCTGTAACATGACCAGAGGGCCGGCTTCCGTCCCCGCGGGCAGAATCGCGCCGCCGCGGGCACCGAACCTCGCCTGATGCCAAGTGGAGCTGCGCCGCATGAACGAGCCGGCCGCGACGACTGCGAACCGGGCGCCCGCCCCCGTCTCGATCCGCCGCATCGATCCCCTGGCGAGCGCGACGTTCGACGATGTCGCGACGCAAATCGCCGATGCGGCGGATCTGGGGTTCGATACCATCCTGATCGGCGGGCCGTTCGCCACCGATCCGTCGCGCGACGCCGCCTCCGAGCTCGACCCCCTGCTGATTGCGCCCGATGGCGGGCCCTCCATGCCGGCACTCGCCCGGCTTGCGGGCGAGGCCAGGCGGCACGGGCTCGCGATGTGCCTCGAACTCCGGCTCGATCAGGTCGCGCCGGGCGCGGCGCTGGTGCGGCGGCATCCCGGCTGGTTCACCTACACCGCCGACGGGCTGGCGTTCCGCTTCGGCGCGGATGGCGTTCCGGACGCCTGGTGGAACGACCTGGTCCTCCGGCTCCAGGAACACGGTCTGGACGGCCTCTGCCTGCTCGGCGCGCACCGCATGCCGGTGGCGGCGGCCGCGCGGCTGAACCGCGACGCGCGCGCGCGCAATCCGGGCTGGACCGCCATCGCCGCCCCCTTCGGCGCGGCGCCGCCGCAGATCGCCGACCTCGTGGGCGGGGAATTCGATCACATCGCCGCATCGTCGTGCTGGTGGGATGGCGAGGCCGCCTGGCTCGCCGACGATCTCGAACGGATCGCCTGCGCGGGCAACGTCGCCAGCTTCGCCGTGCCGCCGCTCGCGGCGTCGCAAACCGTCGCGGACTGGCGCCTCGCCGTCGCGGGCTTTCTCGGCACGGCCTGGGTGATGAACGCCGCCATTCCACCCCGCCAGCGCGCCGCCGTGACGGCGCTCAACAACTTGCGCCGGGCCAGCCGCGAGGTGTTCGCGGGGCGGCCCTTCAGCCTCGCGCCGCCGCACGCGGCAACGTCCCTGTTCGCCCGGTTCGGCGCCGATGGTCGCGGACTGGCGCTCGCCTGCTCCCCAACGGGTGCCGAGCCCGATCGCCACGAACTGCATGCGTTTCTGGCCGGCCGGGCCGCGGCGCCGGTTCCGGTCCCGCTCGAGGGATGGAACGCCGCCGGCCTCGCCTGGTTCACGACCTCGCCGCTGCCCGCCCACCATTCACCGGAATCCCCGCGCCATTCGGTCGATGCGCCGCGCATCGCGATCGAGGCGATTGCGCCGGCCGTCGATGGCGGGCGCTTTCCGGTGAAGCGGATGGCCGGTGAAGACGTGACGGTCGAGGCCGATCTCCTTTGCGACGGCCACGGCCGCCTCGCGGCCGACCTGCTCTGGCGGATGTCCGGCGAGCCAGCCTGGCGGCGCGCGCCGATGGCGGCCATCGGCAACGATCGCTGGCGCGCCCAATTCGGGCTGAGCGCGATCGGCCGCGCCGAATTCACCATCGAGGCATGGGTGGATCGCTACGGCACCTTCGCCGACGAGCTCGCGAAGAAACACGAGGCCGGCCTCGATGTCCGGCTTGAGCTTGTTGAAGGCCGGCAGTTGCTGGACGCCGCGATCGCGCGGGCCGGCGAAGAGGCCAGAACCATTCTGGCCGAATGCCGAGCGGGGCTCGAACGCTGCGCTCCCGGAGAGCAGGTCGGAAAACTGACCGCGCCCGCCATCATCGCCGCGATGCGCGATGCCGAGGAGCGTCGCTTCCTGGAACGGCACGAACCCGCCTTGCCGATCGATTCCGAGCGTCGCGCCGCGGGTTTCGCGAGCTGGTACGAAATCTTCCCCCGCAGCCAGAGCGGCGACGCCGATCGCCACGGCACCTTCGACGACGTGATCGCCGCATTGCCGCGAATCCGCGCCATGGGATTCGATGTCCTGTATTTCCCGCCGATCCATCCCATCGGCCGGAAGAACCGCAAGGGGCCGAACAACACGCTCGTCGCCAATCCCGGCGATCCGGGAAGCCCCTACGCCATCGGCGGTGCCGAGGGCGGACATGACGCGATCCATCCCGAGCTCGGCTCGTTCGACGATTTTCGCCGCCTGATCTCTGCGGCGGCCGGGCAGGGCCTCGAAATCGCGCTGGACTTCGCCATCCAGTGCGCTCCGGACCATCCATGGCTGGCCGAGCACCCGGAATGGTTCGACTGGCGGCCGGACGGCTCGATCAAGTATGCCGAAAATCCGCCGAAGAAATACCAGGATATCGTGAATGTCGATTTCTACGCCGATGGCGCGCGACCCGCGCTCTGGCACGCCTTGCGCGATATCGTCCTCTTCTGGATCCGCGAGGGGATACGGATCTTTCGCGTCGACAATCCGCATACCAAGCCGTTCCCGTTCTGGGAGTGGCTGATCGCCGATATCCGGCGGAACCATCCCGACGTGATCTTTCTCGCCGAGGCCTTCACCCGGCCGAAGATCATGCACCGCCTGGCGAAGATCGGATTCTCGCAATCCTACACCTATTTCACCTGGCGAAATTCCGCCGACGAAATGAAAAATTACCTCGTCGAACTGACGCAGTCATCGACACGGGACTATTTCCGTCCCCATTTCTTCGTCAACACGCCGGACATAAATCCCGCGTTCCTGCAGACATGCGGCCGCCCCGGCTTCCTGATCCGCGCGGCCCTCGCCGCGACGCTGTCCGGCCTCTGGGGCGTCTATAACGGCTTCGAGCTCTGCGAAGCCGCCGCGCCGCCAGGGACGGAGGAATATCTCGATTCGGAAAAATACCAGATCAGAAGCTGGGATTATGGGCGGTCCGGAAATATCGTGGCGGAAATTTCCCTGCTCAACCGGATCCGCCGGCAGAACCCGGCCCTGCAAAGCCACCTCGGCGTGCACTTCATCGATTGCGATAATGACAACGTCCTGTGCTTCGAAAAGGCCAGTCCCGATCGCTCGAACATCGTGCTGGTCGCGATCAGTTTCGATCCCCGCCAGTGGCAGACAACCACGATCGACCTCCCTCTCGAACGCTACGGGTCTTCCGGGCGGGATGCCCTGCATCTCGAAGATCTCATGCGCGGCGTCGCATTCACCTGGCACGGGCGGCAGCAGGTCGTCGATTTCGACCCGGGCGAACTACCCTTCAGCATCTGGAGGATTCGCAAATGACATCATTAACCGATCAGATCATTCGACCCCAGGCGAACATGTTCGATCCGCTCTGGTACAAGGACGCGGTGATCTATCAGGTTCACGTCAAATCGTTCTTCGACAAGAACAACGATGGCGTCGGCGACTTTGCCGGCTTGACCGAAAAGCTCGATTATATCGCCGAACTCGGCGTGACGGCCGTCTGGATCCTGCCGTTCTATCCCTCGCCGCGCCGCGATGACGGATACGACATCAGCGCCTATCGCGCGGTTCATCCCGAATACGGCTCGCTTGGCGACCTGCGGCGCTTCATCGACGCGGCGCACCGCCGCGGCTTGCGCGTCATTACCGAACTCGTCGTCAACCACACGTCCGACCAGCACCCCTGGTTCCAGCGCGCGCGGCATGCCCGGCCGGGCTCGGCGGCGCGGAACTACTATGTCTGGTCCGACACCGACCGGAAATACGACGGCACACGCATCATCTTTCTCGATACCGAGAAATCGAACTGGACGTGGGATCCGGTGGCGGGAGCCTATTACTGGCATCGGTTCTACAGTCACCAGCCAGATCTCAATTTCGACAATCCGCGTGTCCTGCAGGAAGTGCTGGGCATCATGCGCTTCTGGCTCGATCTCGGTGTGGACGGCATGCGGCTCGATGCGGTCCCCTACCTGATCGAGCGTGACGGAACGAACAACGAAAATCTCCCCGAAACCCACGCCATCCTGAAGCAGATCCGCGCCGCGCTCGATGCCCATGCGCCCGGGCGGATGCTCCTCGCCGAAGCCAATCAATGGCCCGAGGACGCCCGCCCCTATTTCGGCGAAGGCGACGAGTGCCACATGGCGTTTCATTTCCCGCTGATGCCGCGCATGTATATGGCGATCGCCCAGGAAGACCGCTTTCCCATTTCCGACATCATGCGCCAGACACCGGAGATTCCGGAAAACTGCCAGTGGGCGGTGTTCCTGCGCAATCACGACGAGCTCACGCTCGAAATGGTTACGGACAAGGAACGTGATTACCTTTGGGAAACCTACGCGGCCGATCGCCGGGCGCGGATCAATCTCGGCATTCGCCGCCGCCTCGCCCCCCTGCTCGAACGGGACCGGCGCCGCATCGAGCTGATGAACGGCCTGCTGCTGTCGATGCCCGGCACGCCGGTCATCTACTATGGCGACGAGATCGGCATGGGCGACAACATCCATCTCGGCGATCGGGACGGGGTGCGAACGCCGATGCAGTGGTCGCCCGACCGCAATGGCGGCTTCTCGCGCGCCGACCCGGCCGCCCTCGTCCTGCCGCCGATCATGGATCCGCTCTACGGCTATCAGGCGCTGAATGTCGAGGCGCAGGCGAAGGATCCGTATTCGCTGCTGAACTGGATGCGCAGGATGCTCGCCGTCCGCCGCCGGCATCGCGCATTCGGGCGCGGCGGCTTGCGCTTTCTCTATCCCGGCAACCGAAAGGTGCTCGCCTATGTGCGGGAGTGGACCGATCAGGACGGCGGAGAGGAAACGATACTCTGCGTCTACAACCTCGCCCGCACCGCCCAGGCGGTCGAACTCGACCTCGCGACCTTCGATGGCCGGATTCCGCTCGACCTCATCGGCGGCGCGCCGTTCCCGCCGGTGGGCCAGCTTCCCTACATGCTGACCCTGCCGCCGTTCGCATTCTACTGGTTCAGCCTGACGACCGAAGCGGCGATGCCCTTCTGGCGCATCCAGCCGTCGGAGCCGCTGCCCGATTACATCACCCTCGTCATGCGGCTCGGCCTCGCCGACCTCGTTGCCGTCGACAGCCGGCACAGTCTCGAGACCGAAATTCTGCCGCCCTATCTCCAGCGCCGGCGCTGGTTCGCCGCGAAGGACAGGCATGTCCGGAGCGTGACGATCGCCAATGCCCATATGCTCGGCACGGCGGAGGACGATTTCCTGCTCTGCGAAATCGAGGTCGAGTTCGCGGGCGAGGGGAGGGGGGATGTGTATCTCCTGCCGCTCGCGGTGGTCTGGGATGACGGCCCGGTTGCAAGTATCGTCCAGCAGCTCGCCTTGGCCCGCATTCGCCGGCACCGCCGGGTCGGCTATCTGACGGACGCATTTGCGCTCGACCGCTTCTGCCACGACATCATCGCCAGATTGAGGACAAAATCCTGCATCTCGCTCGACTCGGGCCGGCTCAGCTATGAACCCACCGCGCTGATCGACGACCTGCCGCCGCTCGACGATGCGGAAATCCGCCGCTTTTCCGCCGAACAATCCAACAGTTCCCTGATCGTCGGCGACGCCGCGGTCATGAAGATCCTGCGGCGGACGGAGCGCGGGATTCATCCCGAAACCGAAATGAGCCGCTTTCTGACCGACGCGTCCTTTGCGAACATTCCCGCATTGCTGGGCGAAGTCGTGCGGCTCGATCCGGATGGCGAACGGCGCACACTGATCGTCGTCCAGCAGTTTGTCCGCAACCAGGGCGATGCCTGGCAGTGGACGCTGGATGTCCTCGGGCGCGCGGTCGATGGCGCGATTCACGCCGAACTCCGCGACCCCGGCGGGATCGATCCGCTCTCCGGCTATCTCTCCTTCGTCTCGGTGATCGGACGGCGCCTCGCGGAGATGCACTCGGTCCTCGCGCAGTTCGGCACCGGACCCGATTTCGCGCCCGAACGGGCCGGCGAGGCCGAGATCGCGGCATGGGCCGAGGGCGCGAAAGGCCAGCTGGACGCCGCCGTCGCCGCGGTCGAGCAGATGGCCGACCGGGCCGGGCCGGAAACGCAAGGCCTGATCCGGCGCCTGCGCGACGAGCGGACGGCGATCGAAACCCGATTGCGGCGCCTCGCCGAGGCGGGCGCCGGAACCCTGCTGACCCGTGTGCATGGCGACTTTCATCTCGGCCAGGTTCTGGTGGCGCAGGGCGATGCGTTCATCATCGATTTCGAAGGCGAGCCCATCAAGCCGATTGCCGAGCGGCGAAAGAAATCCTCTCCCCTGCGTGATGTCGCCGGTCTGTTGCGATCCCTCGATTACGCGGCCGCCACGGTGGAGCGCGCGGCTTTCGCGGCCAGCGAACGCGGCGAAGACCGTCAGCAGGCCATGATCGCGCGCTTTCGCACCGATGCCGCCGCGGCCTTCATCGAGGCCTATCGCGCGGTCGCGATGACGGCGCCGCGGCCATGGATCACGGAAGCCGCGTGGCGCGATGTCCTGGCATTGTTCATGATCGAGAAGGCCGCATATGAAATCTGTTACGAGGCGGCGAACCGGCCCGGCTGGATCGACATCCCGCTGAGCGGCCTGGTCCGGATTCATGAGCGGCACGAGGGAGGCGGGGATGCCGGCATCGGCTGACGAAACGCTGGACGCGCTTGCGGCCGGAACCCATGCCGACCCGTTCAGCGTGCTTGGTCCCTGCCACGGGCCGCTCGGAACGTTCGTCCGGACCATCCAGCCCGGCGCGAGCGGCGTCACGCTCCTGTGCGGCACGGGTCTGGAACTGCCGATGACCCGCGTGCATGCGGGCGGCATTTTCGAAAGCGCGCCGGTCGAGGCCGCGTCCTACCGGCTCAGGATCGATTGGGGTGGTTCCAGCCAGGAGATCGACGATCCCTACCGCTACGGCCCGCTGCTCGGCCGCGACGAAATCCGCGATCTCGCCGAGGGGCGGAAACTGCGGCTCGCCGAATGCCTCGGCGCCATCCCCGTCGCGATCGGGGGCGTCGAGGGCGTCCACTTCGCGGTCTGGGCGCCGAACGCGCGGCGGGTTTCCGTTATCGGGTCGTTCAACGGCTGGGATGGCCGCCGGCACCCGATGCGGTTCCGGCACGATGCCGGCGTCTGGGAACTCTTCATTCCGGAACTTTCCGCCGGAACTCTCTACAAGTATGAAATTCTCCAGCACTCGGGCGAAGTCCAGCAGAAATCGGACCCCGTCGCGCGGCAGGTCGAGGGCCCGCCGGCAACCGCCTCCATCGTCGCGCCGGTCCCGGCGTTTCGCTGGCGGGATGGCGCCTGGTGTGCCGCGCGCGAAGCCCGTGCTGACAAGCCGTTATCCATCTACGAAGTCCACGCCCCCTCGTGGCGCCGTCACCCGGATGGCCGCCCCTTGCTCTGGCGCGAACTCGCCGACACGCTGATCCCCTATGTGCGCGATCTCGGCTTTACCCATATCGAATTCCTGCCGCTCACGGCGCACCCTTTCGGCGGGTCGTGGGGGTACCAGCCGCTGTCGCAATTCGCGCCGCTCCCCGCCCTCGGCACGCCGGAAGAACTGGCGGACTTCGTCGATCGCTGTCATGCGGCGGGTCTCGGAGTCATTCTCGACTGGGTGCCCGGACATTTTCCGACCGATGCCCACGGGCTCGTCCGGTTCGACGGAACCGCGCTCTACGAACACGAAGATCCCAGAGAGGGATTCCATCAGGACTGGAATACGCTGATCTACAATCTCGGCCGGACCGAAGTCAGGAATTTCCTGATTGCCAGCGCGGTGTTCTGGCTCGAGACATTTCACATCGATGGACTCCGCGTCGATGCGGTCGCGTCGATGCTGTATCGCGACTATTCGCGCCAGCCCGGCGAGTGGATCCCGAACCGCCATGGCGGGCGGGAGAACCTCGAAGCCGTCGCCTTCCTCCGGGAGCTTTCAGCCGCCATCGCTGAAAATGTTCCCGGCGCCATGCTGATCGCCGAGGAATCGACGGCGTGGCCGGGGGTGAGCCATCCGGTCGAACAGGGCGGTCTCGGCTTTACCCACAAGTGGAACATGGGCTGGATGCACGACACGTTGCGGTATGTCGGACATGATCCGGTGCATCGCAAATTCTCCCACCACGACATGACCTTTGGCCTCGTTTACGCGTTTTCCGAGCGCTTCGTGCTGCCGATCTCGCACGACGAGGTCGTGCACGGAAAGCGGTCGCTGCTCGGCAAGATGCCCGGCGACGCCTGGCAGCGTCTGGCCAACCTCCGGCTCTACCTCGCCTTCATGTGGACCCAGCCTGGCAAGAAGCTGTTGTTCATGGGGCAGGAATTCGGCCAGAGTGCGGAATGGAATCACGATACCGAATTGAACTGGGCCGAGGCGGCAACGCCGGAACACGCGGCCTTGCGCCTGCTGCTGCGCGACCTGAACCATCTCTATCGCGACGCCCCCTCGCTGTCGTGCACGGATTTCGATCCGGATGGCTTTCGCTGGGTGGTCGAGGATGACGCGGATCAAAGCGTCTTTGCCTGGCTGCGGCATGTGGGAAATGACCCAAACGCCCTTCTGGTCGTATGCAACTTCACGCCGGTGCCGCGTGAGCGATACCATGTGGGCGTGCCGCTGCCGGGGCGCTGGCGCGAAGTGCTGAACACCGACGCCGTCGAGTATGGCGGCAGCGGCCTCGGCAATCTCGGCGGGATCGACAGTGACGATCGCCCCGCCCACGGCTTCGCGCAGTCGCTGTCGCTGACATTGCCCCCGCTGGGAGCGCTGATCCTGCGTGCGGAGAGCTGATGGCCAGCCTGCCGAAATATATGACCGCGGGGCGGTGCGATCCGCTGGGCGCGACCTGGGACGGGTTCGGGGTCAATTTCGCGGTGTTCTCGGCCAATGCCGACCGGATCGAACTATGCGTGTTCGACAGGAGCGGCCGCCGCGAGATCGCGCGCTACGACCTGCCGGACTGCACGGACGAGGTCTTTCACGGCTATCTGCCCGATGCCCTGCCCGGCCTCGTCTACGGATACCGCGCCCATGGTCCGTATCAGCCCGAACTGGGCCATCGCTTCAACCCGAACAAGCTGCTGCTCGATCCTTACGCCCGCGCCCTGATCGGCGAGGTCCGCTGGTCCGACACGTTGTTCGGCTACCGGCCTGGTGCCACCCGCGCCGACCTCTCGTTCGATCGCCGCGACTCGGCCCAGGCGATGCCCAAGGCCGTCGTCCTCACCGACGACGCAACCTGGGGCGATGACCGCAAGCCGCTTCTGGGCTGGGCGGAGACGGTCATCTACGAGGCGCACATACGCGGCCTGACGCGGCAACGCGCCGACCTTCCGGACGACAGGCGCGGCACCTTCGCCGCGCTGCGCGATCCCCGCATGATCGATCATCTCGTCAGGCTCGGGATCACCGCGATCGAGCTTCTCCCGGTTCACGCGATCCTGCAGGACCGGTTCCTCGTCGAGCGGCGACTCTCGAATTACTGGGGCTACTCGACGCTTTCCTTCTTCGCGCCGGAGCGGCGCTATTTCGCCGAGCCCGACAACCCGGATGACGAGTTGCGCGCCACCGTCCGGCGCCTGCACGAAGCCGGAATCGAGATCATCCTCGATGTCGTCTACAATCATACCTGCGAGGGGGACGAGACCGGCCCCACGCTCTCCTGGCGCGGGCTCGACAATGCCAGCTATTACCGGCTGATGCCCGGCCACCAACGCCGCTGCGTCAACCACACGGGGTGCGGAAACACGGTCAACATCGCCCACCCGCGCGTGCTGCAGATGGTGACCGACAGTCTGCGCCATTGGGCAACGCGCTTCCGGATCGACGGATTCAGATTCGATCTCGCAACGACGCTTGGCCGCGAAGCGGACGATTTCGATCCCTCCGCCGGCTTCTTCGATGCCATCCGGCAGGATCCCGTGCTCTCCCGCCTCAAGCTGATCGCCGAGCCGTGGGATCTCGGGCCCGGCGGCTATCAGCTGGGCAATTATCCGCCCGGCTTCGCCGAATGGAACGCGGCATTCAGGGACGGCGCGCGGCGGTTCTGGCGTGGCGATCCCGGGCAGCGGCCGGAAATCGCGCGCCGGCTGATGGGCTCGCCCGAATTGTTCGATCGCCGCCGCCGGCGTCCCTCGGCCTCGGTCAATTTGGTCACCGCGCATGATGGCTTCACCCTGCGCGATCTCGTCTCGTATTCGGAACGGCATAATTTCGCCAACGGCGAGGACAACCGCGACGGCGCCGAGGACAACGTCTCCTCGAACTGGGGCGTCGAGGGCGAGACCGCGGACGTCGCGATCAATGCCCTGCGCGATCGCGTGCGCCGGGCGCTGCTGACGACTTTGTTTTCATCATACGGCACGCCGATGCTGCTCGCGGGAGACGAGATCAACCGCACCCAGCGCGGGAACAACAACGCCTATTGCCAGGACAACGAGCTTTCCTGGCTCGACTGGACCGCGCTCGACGACGAGTCCGGCACCGGCATGCTCGGCTTCGTCACCGCGCTGGCCGCCGTGCGTCGCCGCTATCCCAGTCTGCGCAGCGCCGTCTTTCTCCACGGTATCGGCATGATCGCGGATGACCTGCCGGACACCGCCTGGTTCGACGAGGCCGGAAACCCGCTCGACAGCCACGCCTGGTCCGATGCCGCGGCGCGCCTGCTGGTGCTGCGGCGCGCCACCGCGAGCGAACGGCGGCGCGAGGCAACCCTGCTGCTGCTGAACGCCTCCGAGGATGACAGGGTCTTCACCCTGCCCGCACCCGCCTTCGCCTGGATCGTCGAAATCGATTCCGCCCGGGCGGAGCAGTCCCGCCGCCCGGTGGACGGCCCCGATCTCACCGTCGCCGCGCGGTCGATGATGATCCTCGGCGCCGAGCTCGCGCCGCCCATCGCATGAGCGGATCGGCATTGCACGCGCTCGCCGAGCGGGCGGGCCTGCAGGTGGTCTGGCAGGACGCGTCGGGCGTCCGGCGCACGGTCTCGCCGGCCACGCTTCGCGCGATCCTCGGCTGCCTCGGCCTCGAAGCGACCACCGACGCGGCGTGCCGCGACACCATGCGCCGGCTCGACGACGAGGACCGCGCGGCCGCGCCCCTGCTCGCCGCGACCGCGGGCGAAGCGCTGACGCTTCCGGCACTCCGCGGCCCGGCGGTCATCCATCTCGAGGACGGGCGTCGGCTCGATGTCACGCCCGGCACGGCTGCCGGCGGGAACGCCACGCTGCCCGCCACCCTGCCGCCGGGCTATCACCGTCTGGAGACGGCCTCAGGCGTCCGCACGCTCGCCATCGCGCCGCGGCGCGCCCACACCGTGGCCGACGCGCTCGCCGCCGCCGGACGGGAGGGCAAGGCGTGGGGACTTGCCGTCCAGCTCTACGGCCTGAGACGCGAGGGCGATTGCGGCAACGGCGATTTCGCCGCCCTGGCCGATCTTGCCGGGCCGGCCGGCCGCCTCGGCGCCGATGCCCTGGCGATCAGCCCCATTCACGCCCTGCACGCCGCCGAGCCCGATCATTACAGCCCCTATGCGCCATCGAGCCGCTTCGCCCTGAACCCGGCCTATGCGCCCCTCGATTGCGCGCCGCTGGCGGAGGCCGGGCTGATCGACTGGCGCAAGGCGCTCTCCCGCCGCGAGGCGCTGCTGCGCGCGGCGTTCGCCGCCGGGCGCGAGGATCCGGCATTCCGCGCCTTCCGCGACGATGCGCCGGCGGGAATCAGGCATTACGCCTTGTTCGAAGCCCTCGTCGCCGAACGCGTCGCCCGCGGCGAGGGGCGCGACTGGCGCGGCTGGCCCGCCTCGTGGCGCGATCCGGCCAGCGCCGATGTCGCCGCGGCGGCCCAACGCCTCGACGATGAGGTGTCGTTCCACCTTTACGCCCAGTTCCGCGCCCGCCAGGGCCTGGAGATGGCCCAGCGCTCCGCGCGCGGCGCCGGCATGGCGATCGGCCTCATCGCCGACCTCGCGGTCGGCGCCGATCCCGCCGGCTGCGATGCCTGGGCGCGGCCGGGCGAGATGCTGCGCGGCGTCTCGGTCGGCGCGCCGCCGGATGCGTTCAACCGTGCGGGACAGAACTGGGGCCTGACCACCGTCTCGCCGCGCGGCCTGCGTCGGTCGGGCTTCGCCGCCCTGCGGGACATGATGGCATCGGCGCTGCGCTTCACCGGCGGCGTGCGGATCGACCATGCGATGGGCCTCGCCCGGCTGTGGCTCGTCCCCGACGGCGCCAGCCCCGCCGAAGGGTGCTACCTGCACTATCCGTTCGCGGACATGCGCCGGATCGTGGCGCTGGAATCGGTCCGCCACCGCGGCATCATCGTGGCCGAGGATCTCGGCACCGTTCCGCCAGGCTTCCGCGCCGAGCTCGCCGCCTCCGGAATGTCGGGGATGGCGGTGATGTGGTTCGAACGCGAGGGCCGCCGCTTCCTGCCCCCGGCCGACTGGCGCCCCAATTCGGTGGCGATGACCACGACGCACGACCTGCCGACCGTCGCCGGCTGGTGGCGCGGCACCGACCTCGGCTGGCGGGAGCGGCTCGGCATCGCCGGCGAAAGCGCCGCAGATCGGGCGGAGGACCGCCGTCACCTGTGGTCCGCCCTCCGGCAATCCGGTTGCGTCCGCGGGCCGCGGCCGCAGGATCGGGAGCCCGAAGCGGTCATCGACGCCGCGGTGGCCCATATCGGCACGGCCTCATCCGCGCTTGCGCTTCTTCCCCTGGAGGATGCGCTCGGACTGCCGGACCAGCCCAATCTCCCCGGCACGACCACCGAACATCCGAACTGGCGACGGCGAATGCCGCAACCGGCCAGCCGCATGCTCGACCCGCCCGAGGTCACCGCCCGGCTGTCACGGCTTGCCCGCGCGCGGAAAACCACGCCGCCACCAAGGTAGATTTTTGCATCTGCCAGATTCCCGCCACTCACTTCAAATCCGGCCCCTCAGCCAATGGAGGCAAGCCGGAAGTACGACGCCTTGCCGGACAAATTGCAACATCAGCCGCCGCTGTATGGTATCTTTCGCAACGCTGAAAATCGACATGAATTCCATACATTTCAGCCAACAACAATTTGTGTCGCTCTATATTCGGCGACGAAGACAAATAATAAATGTCTTTTGCTTTCGAAAGTTTTTTCAGATAGTTTTTTTGAAAACGAGTCGTCAAGTATGGTATCCGTTCGGGTATTCCGATGACCTGGTCGGTATCTGGAAAATACGGAACCATAAATCCAAGAGGCACAGTACCGAGGATCAGCAGCGAATTTTCATATTTCCCGAATTCTCCCTTGTTGATCCCGAAATAGGTTCTGCCAAATTGTTCGCGGCCCCAATTGGTGTCGGCCAATGCGTGGGTCCCATATAGGCTGCCGCCGGCGATCAAGGCGACAAACAGAGCCGCCCCCGCAATGGAGGCGGACCGCATGCGCCTCCACGACAAAAGTCTGGCAAGTGAAACCAAGGAAAAAGCGGGGGCGATTGTTTCAATTGCTGAAAAATATCGATAATAACTAAACATCTTTTCCCATACAATAAAAGAAAGCAATACAAAACTAGCCAAAAAATACATCTCAATAACGGATGGTTTGAACCGGCACGTCGATGATCTTTTTGCGTAAGCCCAAAAATAAACGGCTGGAACCAGAATCAGGACGAGGGCAGGGAAGAGCGTACGAAAGGGAATTTCCAACCCGACCAGATGATTGTCCGTCGTATGATGATGAACAAAGGCAAACCTGAACGGCAGGGCCAGGTAGCCCGCGAAATCCACCGGGAACCAACGGCCATCATGGATTGCACGTGGCGCCATGAAGGGTGAGTGAAAGATGTTGTTGAAATAGGGAAAAATCGGGTTGCGGAAATGCGACCACATCTGCCAGCCGAAATATCCATAGGTCGCCAGAAACGCGACAGCCGAATACGCCGAGAATACAAATGCATTCAGAAGAATGCCCCGGATTTTTGATGGCGACTCGAATATGCCCGTCAGGATCAAGGCGCCGGCGACCGCCAGGGCGTATACCATATTGGTGAATTTCAAGCCGCAGGCAAAGCCGACGAGCGCGCCGGCAATTCCAAAAAACAACAGCCTTCTGTCCCTGAGACCTTCGAGGATACACCAGAGTGCGATGATGATGGGCGTATCCAGAAGCGTGTCGCCCATCGTGCCGCCGATTTCGGACCAGAAGACAGGGCTGATCAATGCGGCCAGTGTTGCGATCGATGAAAGCATGATCCGCTGGAACATGCCGAAACCGTGTTCGGTCATGCGAAAGCAGAGCAACCATACCGCCGACAGGGACAGGGATTGCAGACTGGCAATGATCAAATTCGCCGCGAGGGGAGAAAAATGATCTATCAGGATATAGTAAAACGAATTCAATAGTGGATCCAGGTAAGACTGCACCGTGCAGATCGAATCTGAAAAAATCTTGCCGTTCAGCCAGAGATAGCCATTGAGAAAATGATAATTCAGCAAATCCCAGTTCAGATCAGCGCCAAGCCGAAGAGAGATGCCGCATAGCAGGGCGGCGTTAATGAAAATGACGGCAGGCGCGAGAAAAAGATATCGGCTCTTCTGCGAATTTGGCGCCGTGCTTGCAGGGGCTTGCATGTATCGTGCTCTCTTGTTTGACGGCTCAGGCCCTGGGCGCGTCTGTCTGCAAATCGCCCGGCGGGGCATGATGGAGATAGGCAAGCAGCCTCGTCTCGCGGCGGCCTCGCGTCACGGTGTCCAGGATCAGTCCGGTCGTCAGGCTCAGGGCGCCGGCAATCACGATGCCCGTCGCCAGAACGGCGGTCGGTAGCCGCGGAACCAGGCCCGTGTGCAGATAGGTGGCGATCAGCGGTGCGGCGAGCCGGAGCGCCAGCGCGAACGCGAACACGGCAAGCGCGCCGAAAAACGCCAGCGGCCTCTCGTGGCGCAGCAGCCTGACGATCAGGCGCAGGATGCGCCAGCCATCGCTCCAGGTGCGGAGCTTGCTCACCGATCCGGGGGGCCGCGGCCGATACGCCCCTTCGACATGCGCGATCGGGAGAGCCAGTTCCAGGGCATGAACCGTCAATTCCGTCTCGATGTCGAAGCCCGTGGACAGCACCGGAAACGACTTCACGAACCGCCGGGACAGCACCTTGTATCCCGACAGCATGTCTTCGACACGGTCGCCGAAGATCATCCGCACCGCCCCCGTGAGCAAAAGATTGCCGAAGCGGTGCCCGTCCCGGTAGGCGGCATCGTCCGTCTGGCGCCGTATGCAGTTCACCAGATCGAACGGGCCGGTCCGGGCGCGGTGGATCATCGCCGGCGCCAGCGCCGCATCATAGGTATCGTCGCCATCCGCCATCACATAGAGATCGGCTTCGATGTCGCGGAACATGCGGCGGACGACGTAACCTTTGCCCTGAAGCGGCTCGTGCCGCACCACCGCGCCGGCCTGTCGGGCGATCGTCGCCGTATCGTCGGTCGAGTTGTTGTCGAAAACGTAGATCGTGGCATCGGGCAAGGCGCTCTGAAAAGCATGTATCACGCTGGAAATGGCCACTTCCTCGTTGAAACAGGGAATCAGAACGGCAACGCGTGGTTCGTCAGCCTTCATCGAAACCTCGGTTCGGGGGTCCGCATCGGCCGTATCATTCAGTGCGAAATCATGCAAATTGCACGAATGGTTCCAATATCATGATCTAATGGAATATTTTGAGCGGCTTTCGATTGAACGATGCCATCGGCCGCGCTGTCGTTCCGCCGTGGCCGAGGCGAATTCAGCCGAAATCAGGACAGCAACCGGGGCCGGCGGTTGATGCGCCTGCGGCGCGGTTGTCCGGCGGCCGTCACTCTTCCGTGATGACGCCGAGATGCCGGGCAATCCTGCGCGCGGCCTCCTGCCATGTGTGCCAGGTGATCGAGGTGGGGTCCGGAATGCGCTCTCTCTGCGCGTCCTCCAGCCAGCCCAGAACGGCCTCCGCCAGATCTGCGGCATCGAGACCCGAGAAATAGGTGGCATGCTCGCCCGCCACTTCGCGGAATACCGGAATGTCGCGCGCCAGCACCGGCAGTCCGTGCTGCGCCGCTTCGATCAACGGCAGGCCAAACCCCTCACCCTCGCTGGCGGCGATCAGGCATGAACTCGCTTCATAGATCGCCTCGAGATATTCGTCGCTGATTCCATCGAGCCAGAAGAGCCTCTCGCCGCGCTCGGGGTGCTGGCGCAGCGTGCTCACGATGCGGGGGATCGTCCGCCGCTGAATATCGGGCACCGGCTTCCAGCCTTCCTGCCCCACAATCACCAGGTTGACATCGACCCCCTTCGCCCAGAGCAGCTCGAAGGCGGCGATCGTCTGGAGATACCCCTTGCGCGGCTCGATCGTGCCCACCATCAGGAATGTCGGGCGGCCGCGAATCGTGGACAGGATCCGCTCAGCGCCATCCGGAAATCCGGTCGTCGGCGCCGAGCGTTGAATATCGGCGCCAAGATGAAACCACTCGATCCGTTGTGGTGCGGCCTCTACCAGGGCCGTCTCGCGCCACCTTTTCAATTCGTCCGCGACGGCCTTCGAGATACACACGTTGCCATCAAATTGGCTGACTTTCCGGAGCCATCTCTCGTGGCCATCATCCGCCGCTGGGGGAAAAACATGCGGCATCAGGATTGGCAGCAGGTCATACACAATGAACCAAGTCGTCACGCCTCGGTTCTGCCATGCCTGCAGATGGTCTTGCTGTGCCGCAACAGTGTCGGGAGCGAAATCGAGCCCAAAAAATACGTCGCCAGGCCACGCTTCAACGACGCTGTCTTCTATACCGTCATCCGGCTGACCAAGAAAGCGGCAGGTAAATCGCCGGGCATATCGATACCCTGGCATGTCTGTCGTGGCGTAGACGGGCTCAACCTGCCATCCTGAGGGGGAATTGATAAGCCATTCCCGAAGAACGGCGCGGACGACACGCTCGATCCCGGTCCGCAAGTCGGTCCGCGCCAGCGTTGATACGTCGATCAGTAGTTGTGGACGACGCGGATGTTCCGGGAAGTCTCTGGCCAACGAGGTCGCTAGGCGGGAGCTTTCACCGGGTGAAATCCGCCTTTCCTTCAGGGATCGGATCAAACCATGGAGGCCCCGTCCGGCTTGTTCGTAAGTTGCCTCGATGGCCTGCTCATAAAGCGCCGCGCAGATGGCGGGAGCGTGCTTCTCGCGAATGACGGACCTTGCGCGGTCTCCAATAAGGCGCCTCCGATGGACGTCTTTGGCCAGCGTGTTCAGGGCATCGAGCAGTTCTGCTTGGCTGAATTCATCGGGGAGCATCCAGACTGCGGAGGAATCAAGTTCCGCCATCGTCCCGTGGGCATTCACGATGGTCGGAATGCCGTGATTCATGCAGTCGAGCACGGAGGCCGAGGTCTCGCCACGCGTATTCGCCCGCAACTGGACCGCAATATCGGCGGCGGCGAGGTAGGTCTGAAACAGCGGGCGATCCCCCCAGCCGGTGATCTGCACGGCCTCCCGCGCGCCGGCCTGCGCGATGCGATCGAGCAGCGCCCTGCCATAGGCCGCGCCGTGATTCTCCCCCACGAACACCAGTCTCGCTCCCGGCCTGGATGCGACAGGACTGTCGAGCCAGGCTTCGAGAAGGCGATGATTGAGCTTGGTCGGATCGAGAAATCCGAACGAGCATACCAGAAGATCATCCTCCCCGAGACCGAGTTGCGTTCTGGCCTCGTCCCGTGACGCATCAACAACGGGCGTCCGCACGAGCGGGATGACATTCCAGCCGGCAGAACTGGTGTCCCCGTACCAATGATCCGCCAGGGCCTTCGAGTGTTCGCTATGCACGATGATGCCAAGCGCGTCCTGCAGGATTTGCAGGTTCAGCGGATAGGTCTCGACGGCCGCGCCGTCCCCGCCGGCGATCCAGTCGCAGGCCACGGCAATGCCATGATCGCGCCGCAGCGCATCGAACAGCTTTCGTTGATCGTGACCGGCTCGATAGGCCTGAAGCGACGAGAGATAGAAATCATGCAAGACAACGACGCCCGGAAATTGTTCGAGCAGATCAACCATGTGCGCGTGCAATGGCGAGTTGCCGAACTGGTATACGATACGATCGAATTCGCCCGCATGATCGTGAAACCAGTCGACGGATCTCACCGGCATAGCCCCGCCGGCTATCTCGGCGCCGACGAGCGCCTGACTGGAAATCAGATCGATATCGTAATGTCGTGCAAGCGCCGGCAGCAGATCGGCGCTGTAGTCGCTGATGCCGCTGCGCTCCGGCGGAAGCGGGGACACGAAGGCAAGGCGGCGCTTGCGTTGCGGCAATGGATCGGGCGCAACGCCGGATCCGGCAGCCGGGCGCAGGCTTTCGAACGCCTGAAACGTCTTCCGGGCCACATTGTCCCAGGTGAACAGCCGGGACTGGACGGCGGCGTGCGCTTCGAGTTCACGGCGCCATTCATCATCCGTGGCCAGCCGATGGATCACCCGGCACATGTCATCGACGTCGAACGGATCGAAGAGCGCGTCGTCGCGCCCGATCACCTCGGGCAGGCTCGATGCCCGGCTGCCGATCGTCGCGCGCCCGCACAACATGGCCTCGACCGCCGGCAGGCCGAAGCCTTCATGCCATGAAGGCATGATGAACCCCTGCGACAGGTTGTAAAGCGTATTGAGATCGCTGTCTGACACCGCATCGAGAAGTACGAGACTTCCGGGCCGGAGGCCGCTGCGCGCGGCATGGGTCTCGAAGTCCTGCCGGTCGAAGATCGAAAAATGACCGACGAAGGCCAGTTGGTGCGTGTCGCGCACCGATGCGGGAAGGCGGGCAAACGCCTCGATCAGGCGCTTGTGATTCTTGTGAACGGCCGGTGCGCTGACATACAGGAAAAAGGGATGATAAAGGCCCATGCTGGCCAGCACGGCATCGCGTTCGACCGGCCGAAGCTCGGTCTTGCGGAAGTGACCATCGCTGCCGGTTCCGACGGGGATGACCTGTGCCTCGTCCCGCCCAAGATGATCAACCGCCTCCGATGCGGCCGATCGGGAAATCGCCAGTAGCAGCGACGCCTTTTTCAGATACCCGATTTTCTGTCTGTAGTATTCCGCATAGCGGGGATCGGGGTCGAGGAAGCGGTCGGCGTTCAGCAGCGGAATGAGGTCGTAGAGCGTGACGCTGACCGGACAGCCCGCGCCGTGGCGTGCGATGCTGGTCACCGCGTCATCGATGTAACCTTCGAACAGGCTGGTGACATGCACGATGTCCGGGTTGAGCGACGCCAGGAAGGCCTCGCGGACCAGTTCGGCAAGATCCCGCCGTTCGGCATTCGAGGGATCAATGGCGGCGACCGGGCCGGGCGCATCCCAGACAACGATATTCCCGGCCGGCAGCAGGTTGTCGAAGGCGCGACGGATCGGCTGGATCGTTTCGGGAAACAGCGCGCTCAGGGCAATGATGATGTCATGGCCTGCATTGTTGCGCACGAGCGCTTGCGCGAAGCTGAGCGAATACCGGCCGATCCCGCGAAGGCGGCTGGCGCTCTGTGCGCCCTGCAGGTCCAGGACAATCCGCATGATGCAAATCTTTCGTTCGCGTGAATGCCGTCAGGAATGAATCCAGAGATGAATCTTCTGCGCCCGCGCCGACATCTCGGCCGCTTCCGGAAAGGCCGCGGATCTTTGGGACGAGCGGAGGGCTGCGGAAAGTTTCCGCTGTACACCCGGCATATGGCCGAGGACCCGGACGGCCAGTGCCCGCCGCCGCGGATCCTGCCGAACCCAGTGGGAGAGGGAATGCACGAGCCCCCGCGCGATGCGTCTCGGCCGGCTGCCCGGGGTCAACGTGACCCAGGCATAGCTTCCGTCCCTGACCCAGCGCAGCCTTGCCGCGGCCACCCGGGGGCCGTTCGTGACGCGCCACGAACGGCTCGCATAAATCTGCCGGATCTCGCTTCGCGCCTCGATCAGCAACTGGTCCCTATGGTCGATCTGCCGCAACGCGTCGTTCAATTTCGCATGTATCTGCGCGGCCGCCTGCTGGATTTCGGCCGATCGCGTTTCGGCCTGGCTGGCCCGCTCCAGCGTCTGGCGCAGATGCGTCTCGATCAGGTCGGCCCTCCTCCGCGCCTTTGCCAATTCATCCTCGCCCGCGTTGACCTGCTGCTGAAGCGAGGCGACTTGTTCATGCAGGGAGGTGATCTGCTGCTGAAGCGAGGTGATCCGTAGCCGAAGCGCCGCGCTGCCGCTTTCCTCCGCGTCGAGTCTGTCCTGCAGCGCCTTGCGTTCGGCAGCGGCCTCGCCAAGCACGTGATGGCATATCGTCGACGAGGCGCGCCCGCCCAGTGTGAAATTGTCGAACACGTTGGGGGGAACCTCGAAGTGAACCCGAAGTTCCGGGTGGCCGTGACTGAGGTAGAAGTTATTGAGCCCGTCACGATAGACCAGGTCATATCCCAGCCCGGTCAGCCGATCTTCCCAGGCGGAGAAGGACGGGGTGGAGGTGTTCGGATACGTGCTTTCGACGACGACGATCCACGGCCTCACGTCCGACGGCGCCCAGCTCTCGATGACCTCGCTTTCCATGCCCTCGACATCGATCTTGAGCCAGTGCACCTCCTCGCCCGCGAATGTGCCGAGCACCTGTGACAAGGGGATAGCCGGCACATCGATGCGGCGGACGTCGAAGCCTTGCTCCCGATGCGTCTCGGCGATCGAGGAGACGCCGGTGCTCAGGCCGGTGCCGGGAATTTCGAACAGGGGTATCGTCCCGCCCGCCGTATTGACGGCAGCCTGCATGACGGTCTCGTCAGGGCGCGCCTTGCGAAGCTGCTCGGCATAGGCCGGATCCGGCTCGACATGAACGCCGCGCCAGCCACGCTCGTAGAAGGCGAGGCTCACCGAATCGACGATCGGATCCTGCGCGCCGATATCGATATAGCGGCCCGGCGACACATGTCTCAGAGCGCGCCAAAGTATGACATCCTCAAAATTCTGAGCATACGATACAAAAGCATCGCGATTTATTGCAGGAGTATCCATTGTTCGAACAGCTTTGGGCCTATTTCATTTCTGCAGGGCGAAAACTGCCGGCGATAGACTGTCCAGAGCACGTCCCGATCCTCCCGGATCGGAGGCCGTGCTCGATCATGTCGAAAAACACAGCATCCTCACCCGATCGGACGACTCCATCCGGTCGGATGATGCTCCCGTGAAAGCCTGAGGCCTCGCGTCCCGGTTGCCATGACCTCCTCAGTCTCTTCTCTGGAGGGCAGAGGTATAAAAGAATTAGACAATTTACAAGGAGTATAAAAAAGTTAATTATATGAATATGTTACATAAAAATAATGTAAGAGGGGCAAAAATGTGGGTGACCGTACATTTTTTCCTTGCACCGATTCGGCGCAGGGGAGTCTTTGGGTCATGTGCCTCCGTCCGTCACCCTTTCCGCGCTGAGCCGTGCAGAGCTTGAAGCTCTGCTGGTCGAACTGTTCGGTGAGATCGCCAGCCTGAAGGTGATCGTTGCTGAATTGCGCGAAGAGAATGCGCGACTGAAGGGTCTGAAGGGTCGCCCGCATATCAAACCGAGTGGCATGGAAAAAGGAACAGCGCCGCCGAAGCCCCAGAAGCAGGAGAAGCGTCCCGTTCGGGGCAAGGTCTCACCCCGGGTCAAAGTCGAAGAAAAGGTGATCGGGATTGAGGTCCCGCCAGGAGCTGTTTTCAAAGGTCATGAACCTTTTCTGGTCCAGGACCTCGTGATTTCGGCGACGGCGACCCGTTACCTGCGAGAGCGCTGGATAACGCCGGATGGCCGGACGATCCTGGCACCATTGCCTCAAGGAACCGCAGGCCATTTCGGTCCGGAACTACGCCGCTTCGTGCTGGTGCAATATCATCAGGGTCAATCGACGATGCCGCGGTTGCTCGCCTTGTTGCGATCGCTGGGGATTTCGATCTCGAAGCGGCAGTTGGTTCGCCTGTTGAACGAGAACCATGAGGCGTTCATCGCTGAA